>CAMQVM010000042.1 GCA_947038135.1 uncultured Rikenellaceae bacterium | reverse complement strand
CCTAAGGCGCGTAGGTGCTTTTTGCGAGCTCTTTAGAGCGCCGCTTTTTTTTAAAAAGCGTAAATAAAAATTGTATTACCCAAAAAAAACAGCTATAAGTTCTGTTTTCGGGGTAATTTATTAATAAAAACTATGCCTAAATAGTTGAACATAAGTATATTTAACATTTTGCGAATCTCCCTATCTAGTGTTAAACTAAGAATGCGCACTTTAGTATGTGACTTAATATCAATCTGTAAATAATGTAGCAATCCTCAATTTCACAATGGCATACTATTTAAATTGACACCTACTTTTCAAATCTTGCATCTGGTCAATATATTTTTTATTTAACTTTGTATTTTGCAATTCATTAATATGAAACTCTAAACGATGTATATCTGTTCCCATAAAATCATACATCGAGTGCTTTAGTAAAAATTTAGCCTTACCTAATGCGTCACTACCATATCGACCTAAAATAGAAAGGATATTCAGTTGAAACAATACTCCTATATTTTTCAGCTCCTCGTAATCTGCAATTTCCATATAGCGATAACGCTCAGGATGAGCTAATACCACAAAAAAACCTTTTGACATTACTCTTTTAATAACACCTATCATATCCGATGGTGGATACATATAAGAGCTCTCTACAAGTACATAGTTATCTTGAAGAGTAAGCAGGTCTCCCGAATCAAGATGCCGCTCAAACCCTGCGTCTAACATATATTCAGCAGCAAGAGATATTTCAATGCCTCCTTTATAGTGTAACTTAAAATCATCAAACTCTCGGCGTAAAGATTGAGAGTTGTTAGCAGGAAAATCTTCCATTATATGCGGCGTAAATATAACTCTTTTGACACCTAACTGCTCATAGGCCTCCAACATCTTAAGTGACGAAGCAAGTGAACGTGATCCGTCGTCAATTAAAGGTAAGATATGAGAATGGATATCTACAAAATTTACTAATAAACCCGACGCCTCTATTGTTGATTTCTTTCTGAAAAAATTAAACATAATTATTAGTGTCTGACAAAAAATTAATGATATGGTAATTGATTATATTATAGCTATTACATAGGTTTTTATTCTTGCTAGAGAGTTATTATACACATCTCCATAAGTGTGGCATTTTTAGTGCGAAATTATATATTGATCAAATTTATGCCTATAAAAGTTATAAAAAAAATTAGTATTTAGGAATAAATTATAAAATTAAAGTGCACTCAAAGTATATTTCCATCATAATTTAATAGGCATAATAATCAATATAAATCTTCGTATTGCTTAGCAATAATAGACCAAGTATAACTACGGTTTGCTATTTCATGCATAACCAAAGAGTTGTCAATTATATCTACGTCACCAGATATTAATGCCATCAATTCATCAGCATCTTTAAAATAGCTTGCAGAATGCTCCGTTGTCTCCCTATTATATATAACATCATAAGCAATTGTACTACAAACACAAAACATAGCCTCCACCAAAGAGGGATTTGTACCCCCAGCACTATGCCCATGAATATATGTTTTACAGTTACTTCGCAACGAGTATAACACATCTAAATCGTAAATATGGTCGACTATAGATATGTTATCATACTTGCTATATTCATTTTTGAGCCTTATACCATATTGGTTTCTGTTCCAATTACCAATAAATACAAGCTGTTTGTCTGTACTAGAGAAAGTCTTAAGGATTAATTCACAGTTATTTTCGGGCTCTATACGGCATATTGTTATTGAGTAGCCTCCTTTAACAATATTAAAAGAGCTGCAAATATCTACCTGTCTCTGCTCTGTAAGGTCACGCTTAACATGGTCTGCACCATAGGCTATCAAGACAGATTTTTTATTATAACGTTGAGTTATATAATCAACTATACCTTGATTATCTGCGATTATGACATCTGAAAACCTTAGTGCCAGCTCCTCAGACACCCTCAAAAATAATTTAATTACTCCATTCCATTTCTCTCTCTTCCACTCTAAACCATCTACATTCACAATTAGCTTTTTGTGATAAAACAACCTGAAAAACGGAAAGAACATCCCTCCAGAAACTCCCAGAACTAAAACAACATCAAAAGACCTAACGCATTGAATTAAAGAGATGACATCATATATAATACTATGTATTCCATTTGCCTTAATGGGTATATACTTCAACCTCGCTCCCTTATATGTATTACATGATGTTTTTAAGTCTTTACTACTACAAAATACAGTATACTCAACATCTGAAGAGCTATTTTCTCCAATAATGTTTTCAACCATAGTCTCAAACCCTCCGTATCTTGCTGGAACACCTTGTGATCCTACTATTGCTACTCTTTTCATTAACTTATTGAATTAGGCAACCAAATATTGAATTACATTGTATGGGTAGTACTTATATGAACAGTAAATAATGATATATAACCATCCTACATTTTAAAAGTGTTTCTCACTTATTATCATATATTTACAGGCTATTTCATACATTTGCTAGGTGAAACTATATCAACCTAATGTTAACTGTATGCATTTTATATATTGCCATAGCCAGTGGTATTTGCAAATATATGAGCTGAACTAACTTAAAACTGTATGATAAAACCCTTGTATCAAAAGAGGTTTCTCGCAATTAACAGCACTTAAATAGACGATAAAACACATAATTTGCTACATAATACTTAGGATCTTTTTACGTTACTTAGACACATACATATATGAGTAATAAGCTTCATACTCGCCAGAAGTGATATTATCCATCCACTGTTGATTATCTAAGTACCAACGAACTGTTTTCTCTATACCCTCTTCAAACTGTAAACTTGGCTCCCAGCCTAACTCATTTTTCAATTTATTAGAATCAATAGCATAACGCAAATCATGCCCTGCACGATCGGTAACATAGGTGATTAAATCTAACGAGTGCCCCTCTTTATTTCCTAAAAGCCTATCTACTGTTTTAATAATAACTTTAATTAAATCAATATTTTGCCACTCATTAAACCCACCTATATTGTAAGTATCTGACACTTTTCCTTTATGAAATACTAAATCGATAGCACGTGCATGGTCAACGACATAGAGCCAATCACGCACATTCTCACCTTTACCATAGACAGGTAATGGCTTACGATTACGTATGTTATTTATGAATAGTGGTATAAGTTTCTCAGGAAACTGATATGGTCCATAATTATTACTACAATTGGTAATAATTGTTGGCATACCATACGTATCTTGAAAAGAGCGCACAAAATGATCTGACGACGCTTTAGAAGCAGAATATGGACTGTGTGGATCATAGCTAGTATCCTCAGTGAAAAAAGTGTCATCAAATCCTAAAGAACCATACACCTCATCGGTTGAGACATGATAAAAAAGTTTTTCAGCAAAATCTCCAGCCCATGCAAGTTTTGCTGCTTGAAGCAAAGATAGCGTTCCCATCACATTTGTTTGTGCAAAAGTAAATGGGTCTTTAATACTCCTGTCAACGTGACTTTCAGCAGCTAAATGAATAACACCATCGATTTTATACTTCGTAAAGAGTTTAGTCATCTCGATATAGTCACATATATCGGCCTTTACAAAAGTATAATTTGATTCATTCTCTATGTCTATAAGATTAGCTAAATTTCCTGCATACGTGAGTTTATCAAGATTAATGATGTTGTAATTAGGATATTTTTGCACAAAAAGGCGCACTACATGAGAGCCTATAAACCCTGCACCTCCAGTTATTAATATATTTCTACTGTTATTCATATTGATTATCTTTAATATTAAATGGAGATTCAAACTCACTGAATGATTGATTAATTTTGTCTTTATCAGACAGTATCAACTTATCAGCATCTACCTGCCAATCTATATTTATATCTTTATCATTCCATATAATAGACCCCTCACTCTCTTTATTGTAAAAGTTATCGCACTTATATTGAAACACTGCTTTATCAGACAAAACAACAAAACCATGTGCAAAGCCTCTAGGCACAAAAAGCTGACGATGATTTTCACCCGTCAACTCAACAGCAACATACTCACCATACGTTGCAGATCCCTTACGAATATCCACTGCAACATCTAGCACTGACCCCTCCACAACCCTTACAAGTTTGCTTTGCGAGTAGGGTGGCTTTTGAAAATGAAGCCCCCGAAGCACCCCGTAAGATGATTGAGACTGGTTATCTTGCACGAAGGTTGTACTGCAAACTCTCTCTTCAAATGATATTTGTGAAAAAGATTCATAGAAATAGCCTCGATCATCTTTAAACATTGTAGGCTCTATGATCACTACACCATCTATGGCTGTATTAATAATTTTCATTCCGTTCTACTGCTTTAAGAAGATATTGCTAATTCTATCATTTTGGCTCTGTCAATCCACTGTTTGCTGTAAGCAATAGCTTCAAGGCAGGCAACTTTCAAACCTTGACGTTTTTCAATTACCTCTACAAAAGTTGAAGCCTCAGACAAAGAGTCATGCGTACCTGTATCAAGCCATGCAAATCCACGACCTAACAACTGCACTTTAAGCTCTTTACTCTCAAGAAATTTTTGGTTAACTGTTGTGATTTCTAACTCACCTCTCTCTGAAGGCATTATATTTTTGGCTACATCTACAACTTTATTTGGGTAAAAGTATAGACCTACAACTGCATAATTTGATTTTGGATCTTGTGGTTTCTCTTCTATAGATAAACAGGTTCCATCAGCAGAAAAATCAGCTACTCCGTATCGCTCTGGGTCTGACACCCAGTAACCAAATATTGTCGCCATACTCTCTTTATTTGCGTTGATTACAGACTGTGCTAACATCTGCGAGAATCCACTTCCATAGAAGATATTATCTCCAAGGACTAAACATACAGAGTCATCACCTATGAATTTCTCTCCTATAATAAACGCCTGGGCTAAACCATCTGGAGAGGGTTGTTCTGCATATTCAAAACGAACTCCATAATCTGACCCATCTCCCAACAACCGCTTAAAGCATGGAAGGTCTTGAGGGGTAGAAATTATCATAATTTCCTTTATATCAGCCAACATCAAGACCGATATTGGGTAATATATCATTGGCTTATCATATACAGGCAATAATTGCTTACTTACTCCTTTTGTTATAGGATATAGGCGTGTGCCCGACCCTCCTGCTAATACAATTCCTTTCATAATTCAAACATTAATTGTGGAAATTAACCCATAAATAAGTTAATTTTTGTAAAAAAGCTACTCTAATTTAGCATCAAAATCTCCATACGTACCATATCCATAGTACGAGTTTTTCTTATGGTTAACTCCATTAAGAAGAATAGATATGTTTTTATACTTTTTATTAAGATACATAGCTTCCAAATCAGGCAACATTCTCTTATCCATAAGTTCTGCTCTGATAACAAATATTGTCATGTCACAAAGTTTACCGACAATTGCTGCATCTGGCACTATATCAACTGGAGTACAGTCTAAAAATATGTAATCATACCTCTGCTTAAGAGTCTCAATTAAATTTTTAAATTTGTCAGTAAGAAGAAGCTCAGATGGGTTAGGAGGCAGTGCCCCCACAGGTAAGAAGTCCAAATTTTCATGCAGTCTACCTCTCAATATAACATCTTCAATATGCTCTACTTTTCCAGTTAAATAACTAGACAGCCCAACTCTAGGCGACCCGACATATTCACTAAGAGCAGCTTTACGCATATCCACATCAACAGCTATAACTTTAGAACCCTTAAGTGCCATTGTTATTGCAAGATTAGCTGAAATAAAACTTTTACCACTACCTGGATTAAATGATATAAGCATCATGGCTTTATTTGGAGATTCTGTTGACTGCATCAAATCTAAATTTGTACGAATAACACGAAAAGCCTCATTTATCTCATTTCTGTTTTTATCTTGTATAACAATATATGGTTTGGGAACATTTTTATTCTTATTATTATCCTTTAAAATACTCCTTCTTTTCTTATTTGTAGCAATTAATGGAAGAGAGCCTATAAAAGGAATAGTTAAAGCACTTAAATCGCTTTTTGACCTCACAGACGTCTGAAAATTTTCTTGTACTATTAAAAAAAGCATAGGCAGAATCACGCCTAAAGCAAGTGCTAACAATAAAACTATGTGTTTTTTGGGCTCTTCCGGAAAAATTGGTCCATCAGCTGCTGCTAAAATAACAGTATTGTATGCTGTGAAAGTTTTTGATAGCTGTTTGTCTTCTCGCTGCTGAAGTAGATACAGATACAACTCCTCTTTAACCTTTTGCTGACGACCTACAGATAGTAAATATCTCTCTTGTGATGGACTAGATGCTATATTACGCTTATTACGCTTCTCTTCTTCTATTGCGTTATCTATTTGTATAGTTAGAGTTTGGATTAAATCATTTGCTGAACGGTTGATAACATCTTTCATTGCAGTTAGATTCGCTATCATATTAGCAATAAGAGGGTTTGTCGTGCTACTATTAGACAATAAATTATTTTTCTGAAGTAACAACTCATTATACATAGCTATTTGCTTCTCAATTCCACTATTTTCAATACCTGTATTTACAGGAAGAAGTTGATTAATAGTAGTTGCATCTTCTAAATACTGCTTAATATACTTAGCCATTGACAGTTGATTATTCAAATCTAACTGTTTTGTGATATTTTCTGTTGATTGTGCTAGGTACGAGGTGGCGACAGAATTTATATCATGCATCAGGTGCTTACTTTTGAAAGTAGATATATCATTATCTACAATACCTAACTCTTGCTCTATCACAACTAAACGGGCATCAATGAATTTTAAGGTGCTTAGCGTGATTAAATTTTTATTCTCAATCCAATTTTCATTGTAGACAGAGATTATTGTATTTAGTATATCATCAGCTCTTGCAGGTACTTCATCATCAATAACAATATCTACAACAGATGCGTCATCGCTACGTAATGACACCCGTAACTCTAAAGAGATTTCTTTTGCTGCATCTTCAATTGGCGTCTTTGAAAAGGAGAATAGCTCACCTATTGACTCATCTGTATAAAGAGCACTCTTTTTAACTATTACATAACCAACATCAAATCTTATTGTATCAGTAAATTTTCCCTCTGATGATATATCATAATCAACCTCGTCAAGTTCAAGGTCTGTTACTTTGACAAAATCGTCAGACAAAACCTCTATTTTGAAATTGATGCTAGAAAGACTTGATAAACTATCGACCTCAACCTCTATTGGTGAGTTATTATACAAACTACTCCATCTGTAAAACTTCTCTTTATGGTAATACTCACAGTCTAAATTAAGTACCTCTACAACCTCACGTATAATTTTGGGAGTTTGAATAACATTCATCTCATTTTTGATATTGGAATTATCTCCAAATACCCCCACACCGCCAAAGCTTGGCATGGATTGAGTTGACATATTTGCATTAGAGCTATTATCTTCAATTAATATAGATGCTTTTCGCTTAAATACTGGAGGTGCAACTACGATGTAAGCAAATGCTAACACAAGTGCTACTATCAATGACACACCAAAAGCTTTTGTATTACTCTTTAATATCCTCCACAAATCACCTATTGTCTCGTAACTATTTTGATTACTATTCATATTATACTATTTTACAATTAACACACTAACAGTTGTAAGTAACGATACTAAAGACATCCAAAACGAGGTAGAACGAACATTATTACCATTAACTGTTGATTGATTAGATTTGACTTTATTTGGCTCAACATAAATCATATCATTCTGTTGTACATAAAATGCTGGAGAGTTATAAATAGAATCAGTACTTAAATTTAGTTTGTATGTAATTCGTGTATTTTCATTATCTCGAGTCAAGAATACTTTATCACGTATTCCAAATATTGTTAAGTCACCTGCCATGCTAAGAGCGTTGAAAATAGTCGTTTGCTCCTTGGTAATATTATACTGACCTGGTCTTGCAACCTCTCCCATTACTGAAAAAGTCAAATTAAGAAAATCTACTATTACAATAGCATCTTTCAATAAATCTTGAGATACTAAGGCATCTTGGATAAGATCTTGCACACCTTCTTTTGTCAAGCCTTTAATGTAAATCGGACCCAAAATAGGGAAGTTTATATACCCTTTGCTATTAACAGTATATCCTAACAGATCTCCTCGTTGCGACAACCCAGACTCAGAACCGATCACCTGCTCTACACGTGGTAAATTAAACAGTAAAGAGAGTTCTGTATCTTTACTCGAAACTGAAATAGAAATCATATCAGCTGGCCGAATAGTTATTTTTGCTCCTGGCTCCTTTGGAACCTCTATGTCAAGCATTGCGTCTTGAAGATAAGCCATTTTTTTTGGCGCTGCACATGAGCTTAACACCACCACTAATAATGAAAGCAGTAAAATTTTTGTTTTTGAGTAACTAAGTATTAATTTGTCCATAATATATCTAATTTTGTAAACAATTTTGATGCTATTTAAACCTATAACAAATATACTACATATTAATAAAAAATATTTACAATAATTTATAAATAATATATATTAACATGAAAATTTGAAATAAACAACAACAACTATTTAAGTGCAAAGATAGCAAAAAAAAAGTAAAAAAAAAATATATCTATTGTTTTAATACACAGTGATACATAAGATACTATATAACAGTTACATATACTATGCAACCTGCAACTGCTTTCTAAAAAAGATGACAATATTTATCAAATCACAGTACACTGAGGGGCTGTAGATGCCATTTAGCCCTTATAAAGCTTTATGCTTAAGAAGCAACGAAACCTTGAAAAGCACTCAACATAAGTAATTGTAGCATATACAATTTCACAGAGCAGACAAATATAAACACTGACAAATGTCCATAGTAAAATTGCGCTAAAGACAAATCTTTAGCGCAATTAAATTGAATAATACTATTATAGTATTCCTGCTGAGTAAACAGAAATATTCACAGAAAAACTTTAAATTATTTCTTCAGAAAGCACGTTTTGAGTACTATACTGCTACCTTCTATTCTACAATCAACCTCTTCATGGTTCTCGGTAAGGCGAATACTTTTAACTTTTGTACCACGCTTGATGACCATAGACGAACCTTTTACTTTTAAATCTTTTATAACAGTTACAGAATCGCCATCTGACAGCTCGGTACCATTACTATCTCTTACAATAATTACTTCATTTTCACCTGCCAGTTTTTCGTTCCACTCATTACCACAGTCAGGACATATATTCACTGTTCCATCGAAATAGGTATTTTCTTGCTTACATAGCGGGCATAAAGATATTTCACTCATAATTTATATTTTCAAAAATTTAACTTTACCTTTTTTTCTTTCCAAAACTAGAGACATTCCCTTGAAATGTTGATCTACTTGAAGATTTACCTCTTGAATCTTCACGTGAGCCTCCTCTTGAACCGCCTCGTGAATCTCTGTTAGAGAAACTGCTTGAACCTCCTCGTGAGTCTCCTCTTGAGTCTTCACGTGAACC
>CAMQVM010000041.1 GCA_947038135.1 uncultured Rikenellaceae bacterium | reverse complement strand
TGGCGACCCAAATAAGGGTCGCCATTTTTAAATAACATATAATATATTAACTACCGAAGTCGTCAAACATAATATTCTCAGAAGGTACTCCCAAGCTATCTAACATTGCAACAACTGCATCTGTCATTACTTGAGGTCCACATAAGTAGTATTCAATATCTTCTGGAGACTCATGGTTCTTTAAGTAATTTTCATATATTACATTATGAATAAACCCAGTGTAACCAGTCCAGTTATCTTCTGCTTTAGCATCTGAAAGAGCTATGTTGAAATTAAAGTTAGGAAAATTCTTCTGAATATCTTCAAACTGATCTTCATAGAAAATCTCTCTTCGAGAGCGAGCACCATACCAAAATGTAACATCTTTCTCGCTTTTCTCTGTATGGAAAAGGTTGAAGATATGCGAACGCATTGGAGCCATACCAGCACCACCACCAATAAACATCTTTTCGTTTGGAGTCTCTTTAATAAAGAACTCACCATAAGGTCCCGAGATAGTTATTTTGTCGCCTTGCTTCAACGAGTAGATATATGAAGAGCATATACCAGGGTTGACAGCAGCAAATCCACCAGCAGCTCTATCCCACGGTGGCGTAGCGATACGGATGTTAAGCATTACTATATTACCCTCAGCAGGGTGGTTAGCCATAGAGTAGGCACGATAAGTAGGCTCAGGATTTTTGGTGACTAAACCCCAAAGTTTCATAGCGTCCCAGTCTTCACGGTACTCAGTAGGAATATCAAAATCACTAAATTTCAAACCTTCGAATTTAGGCACATCAATTTGTATGTATCCACCCGATTTAAACTTTAGAGTTTCGCCCTCAGGCAGCTTCACGATAAATTCCTTAATGAAAGTAGCAACGTTATCGTTAGAAACAACCTCACACTCCCATTTTTTGACACCTAACACCTCTTCAGGAACATTAAGCACCATATCTTCTTTAACCTTTACTTGACACCCTAAGCGCCATTTTTCTTTCTGTTCTTTGCGAGTAAAGAAGTTGACTTCGGTAGGTAGTATATCACCACCGCCCTCTACAACTTGACATTTACACATACCACAAGAGCCACCACCGCCACAAGCAGATGGTAAAAACACCTCATTCTCACCTAGTACTGTAAGCACTGTTGAGCCTGGTTGTGTCTCTATTATTTTTTCGCCATTATTGACATTAACCTTTACTATACCCGATGGTATAAGCTTAGCCTTTGCAAAAAGTAATATTCCAACCAATAAAAGCACTACTGCAAGAAATGCTATGATTGATATTACTACTATTGTTGTTAGTTCCATTTTCACTTATTTATAAGATGTACAACTATTATAATTCTATTCCTAGAAAGGTCATAAACGCTATTCCCATCAACCCTGTAATGATAAAGGTGATACCTACGCCACGCAGTGGAGCTGGTATATTAGAATAGGTAATCTTCTCTCTAATAGCAGCTATACCAATAATAGCTAACCACCAACCAATACCCGATCCGAGTGCAAACACCGTAGCCTCTCCAATATTAGCATATTCACGCTCTTGCATAAACAGCGAACCTCCAAGGATAGCACAGTTAACAGCAATAAGAGGCAAAAATATACCTAGCTGGTTGTAAAGCGAGGGGGAGAATTTCTCCACTATCATCTCGACGAGCTGCACAATAGAGGCAATAACTGCAATAAACAGTATAAAGCTCAAAAAGCTCAGATCGATAGATGCATACTCAGGCGATATCCAAGCCAATGCTCCAGGCGATAGGACATACACATTTAACAGGTAGTTAACTGGCACTGTAACAATCATTACAAATATTACGGCAACACCCAAACCCATGGCAGTTTTTACGCTTTTTGAAACGGCAATGTATGAACACATACCGAAGAAGAAGGCAAATACCATGTTATCGATAAAAATCGACCTAACAAATATACTTAATAAATTTTCCATTTTACTCTATTTTATATCTATAAACTACTTTTCAATAAGCGATTTGTCTCTACTTCTATGTATCCATATAATGATACCAACACTAATAAGTGCCATAGGAGGCAGTAGCATCAAACCATTATTTTCATACCCGAAGTCATAAACTGCTTCTGGAATAACTTTATAACCCCAAATTGTACCCGCACCAAGAAGCTCACGGAAAAAACCTAACACTACTAAGATGATACCATAACCTATACCATTACCTATACCATCAAGAAAAGATGGCCAAGGCTTGTTGTTAAGAGCAAATGCCTCTAAACGTCCCATGATAATACAGTTAGTGATAATAAGACCCACAAATACTGACAACTGCTTACTTACATCATAAACAAATGCTTTAAGAAACTGATCTACAAGAATAACCAACGCTGCAACAACCACCAACTGAACGATGATACGAATACGTGAAGGTATAGTGTTACGCATAAGTGATAGAATCAAGTTTGCGAAGGCACACACCACCATAACCGAAAGAGACATTACTAACGCTGGCTTAAGCTTTGCTGTAACAGCAAGTGCTGAACAGATACCTAGTATCTGAACGGTAACAGGGTTATTAGCTCCGAAAGGAGAGGTGAGTAGCTTCATATTTTTAGCCGAGAAAAAAGGCTCTTTTTCTTTATTACTCATTTCATTTAATATTAAAGCCTATAATATATAGAGGCTTAATTTATACCAGTTAGATTACTTTAATTGTGTCTTTTTAATAAAAGGAACATAATCACTCATACAGCCAACTACCATATTTTGAACACCACGACAAGTGATAGTACCACCTGTAATTGCATCAACAGCATGATCATTACCCTCAGAAGATCCAGCACCTTTAGTTACAACGACACCAACAAACTCTTCATTGTTAAAGATCTTTTTTCCGATATACTGTCCCTCAAATTCGGGAGCTGTAATTTCGGCTCCAAGACCTGGAGTTTCACCTTTGTGATCAAGCACGACACCACTTATAGTGTTTAAATCTCCACCTAAAGCTATATAACCCCAAACAGGACCCCAAAGACCTTTACCATAAACAGGAAAGATGTAATTTACCTTACCTGCTTTATCTTTGCTGATGAATACTGGTAATTCTCTTTTGCTTGCCTCAGCAGCATAAGCAACCTTAAGCTCACCAAGAACAGTAAATGCCGCCGTTGCATCACCTACCCTCTCGCCTTTAGAGTTAACCAAAAATGCATCAACAATAAACTCTTTGTATGCCTTATCAACATAAGCATCTTTACCAGCAGGATCATTTGAAGCTTCTTCAGCATTATACAGAGAGACAGAGCCTAAAATAGCACTTTTCTTCTCAGTATCAATATTAACCTGCTGTATAGGCTTTAGCCACGCAGCCACTACCGCCAAAACAGCTGCCACAATTACCACCATTATGATCGCATAAAAAATGGTATATGTATTACTTTGTTTATTCATAATTTTATTTTTTAACAATCAATGACTTTAGTTACCATCTTTAAACGCTTATTTCTTCTTTTAATGTTAGCCTCAACCACATAGTAGTCAACAAGAGGAACCATAGCATTCATAAATAGAATAGAGAGCATCATCCCCTCAGGATAACCTGGGTTGACAACTCGAACAAGCACCGCAATGATACCCACAAGCAGACCATATATAACCTTTCCTGTGTTTGTTTGCGAAGATGTTACAGGATCAGTTGCCATGAATACAGCACCAAAAGCAAAACCTCCTAATAGCAGGTGATGATGAGCTGGCATCTCCATATATATATTATATCCTATAAGATTAAATATAAGACCCATAACATAACCTCCAGCAAATACGCTAAACATTATTCTCCAGCTAGCAATACCAGTAAATAGAAGTATAGCAGCACCAATCATAATAGCTATAAATGATGTTTCACCAATACTTCCTGGGACAGTTCCGATGATCCAATCCATCACTCCAGTTTGCGTATACAAAACCTCAGACTTATCGGCTAGAGCATTTGCAGCCTCAGTAAGCGGTGTAGCCCCTGAAAAGCCATCTATTACTCTACGACTATCGTTTGTCATACCTGCTATCCATATTGTATCTCCCGATATAAATGGCGTGTATGCAAAAAACATAAAGGCACGAGCAAGAAGAGCAGGGTTGAATATATTCATACCTGTACCACCAAACACCTCTTTACCTATAATTACAGCAAAGGCAGTAGATACAGCCACCATCCAAAGAGGTGCGTCTACTGGCATAATAAGAGGAATAAGCATTCCCGAAACAAGGAAACCCTCATTTACCTCATGCCCACGCATCTGTGCTGCGATAAACTCAATACCTAAACCAACAACATACGACACGATTATTATTGGAAGCACCTTAAACATTCCATACCAAAAGCAGGTAAATATTGAGGCTATTGCCGCACTATCTCCTAATGATAAGAAGTGTTGGTAACCTGCATTATACATACCAAATAGCATAGCAGGAATCAAAGCAAGCACCACAAAAAACATCGTACGCTTTAGCTCAATAGCATCTCTAATGTGACTACCATTTTTAGTAACAGTATTTGGCACAAATAAAAATGTTTCAATAGCATCGAAAGTAGAGTGTAAAGAGTGCAGCTTGCCCCCCTTTTCTACCATCGGCTTCATTTTATCTAATATATCTCTTAATAATTTCATTTTTAAATTTTATTAGGTCCTAACCTGATTAGCTTAATTCCTTTATCATTAGGTCTAGTCCACTACGAACGATCTCTTGAACTGGTGTTTTTGATGTACATATAAATTCACACAGTGCAAAATCTTCCTCTATAATTTCGTATATACCTAAGTTTTCCATCTTATCAATATCACCTGCAAGAATTGCCTTCACTAGGTAGACAGGATAGATATCCATAGGCACGACTTTTTCATACTCGCCAGTCATTGTAAGTGCTCGTACACCTCCATTTAGGTTAGTGTCAAGCGCATAGCTCTTTGACATTAGAAATGAAAAGTAGCTACGAGAGAGAGAAAACTTATGAAAACGAGGAGCTATCCAACCTAAAAACTCATAATTATCACCCTCAGGGATAACAGTTATTTGATTGCTATAATAACAAATATGATCATCTGCCTCAACTTTAGTTCCAGTAAGTGGGTTACCGCTTATGTACCTAACATCGATGTCAGTTTTTACATTTGCATTTAAGATAGTTTGGATGTTAGCACCATTGATAATACGGTGGTAACGTGGCTTCTTGATTTCAGAACCAGTGATTGCTACAACCTTAATCATCTCAACTTTTCCTGTTAGGAATAGGCGACCTAATATAGTAAGATCTTGCATATCGATAGTCCATGCTACCTCGCCCTTGTTCATCGGATAGGTGTGATGAATCTGCACTCCTACATTACCAGCAGGGTGAGGACCATCAAAGACATTCTTTTCAATACCATTAATAGTATTGATTGCCTTATGATGCGTATCAGTACTAAGACCTAAACAGACCTTTTCAGATAGCTTCTTTAGCACCACAAAACCCTTTAGCAGCTCTTTTTCGCAACTTGAAGTGACATAATCCATATCACCAGCAAGAGGTGCTGAATCAAAAGCCGATACAAAGATTGCTTTTGGAGCAGCAGTATCACGTGGAATAACACCATAAGGACGCTGAATAAATAGCGACCATAGCCCCGATTTTTGGATGAGCTCTACAACCTGCTCTCTAGACATTTTATCAATATCGCCAACCTCAAACTGCTCATGCTCTTGCACTTCAGAAGGTGTGATAATGATTTGTAGAATTTTACGCTTTTCGCCACGCTCAACAGCTGACACTACCCCACTAACAGGAGACACAAAGATAAGTTCAGGGTTGAACTTGTCGAAGAATAGTGGTGTACCGGCCTTAACACGATCGCCCTCACGCACCAATAACTTAGGTGTAATGCCTTTAAAATCAGAAGGCTTTACAGCATAACTGGTAGACATAGAGGCGGGGATAAGAACCTTCTCGGCTCCCCCTTGCAATTTAATGTCAAGTCCTTTTTTTAAGCGGATAACTTTCGACATAATAGATTGATTTATAATTTTATTTGCTGATTATTTATTCATATTGCCTAATAAAAAAACCATAAACAAAGACAGCTGGGTAATAGCTTTAATATAACAAACAAACCTAAGTTGTCTGTTGTGAATGGTTGACAAAGATACTAATTATATTACTAATTTGAAATAATAAAATGATAAAATAGCATATTAACTTAAAAGAGCCATAAAATAGAGCTCATAATAGTTGTGATTTATTCACTATTGACACCAATAATATTTTGCAAACGACACTCTTTATGCAACATCAAATAAACACAAACAATTTGATTTACAAACAGATAAACAACAATAACCAAACAACACAAAAACCAAATATAATATTTACACCCTATAAATTAGCCTTTAACATAAATTATAGGGTGATATACTTTGAATTTCAAAAAATACTCTTTATTAAGTTATAAACTAACTTTTTTGTCAATAAATTTCAACCTAGTTAACTATTTCGTATAGTAACAACCGTGATACCAGCACCTCCATAAAGCTCATGTTCATCGGCTGTACTAACCACCTCGGGCATCACATTAAGAAGTTTTTTCACCTCTTGCCTAAGAGCACCAGTACCCTTGCCATGAAGTATTTTTATCTCGCTGATACCTAACATATACGCTTGATCAACGAACTCTTGCACACTCACCACTGCTTCATCTACCCGCTCGCCACGGATATCTATCTGCTGCGAAAAATTCAACCTTTTTGTTGAAGTGTCGTAGTTGCTCATAAGCTTTTTAGAGCTAAAGGTTTTCTCTTCTTGCTTTATGCTAGCCACTTCACCTCCGCCAACGTGCTCAAGCTTTAATATTTTAATGGTTGTGGAGATAGTTCCGAAGTGTACAAGTGCATTTTTTCCTTGTATTTCAGATATACGCCCTATAACGCTCTGCCCTATAATACGAACATCATTACCTACAATAAATGGCTTAGGTGGTGGTGCAACTATATTTTTGCTACTCTCTACCACCTCACCTCGCTCTTTTTGACGCTCGGAACGTCGCTTTTGACGCTCTCGAAGCTGATCTATTTTGCGATCAATAAACTCTTTTTTGCCACTATCATCAACACTTTCGTTTTGCTCCTCAACACGTGTAGATATATACTTTTCAACATTAATACGTGCAGCCTTAGTGCGCTCTTTATCGGCTTGCGATTCACGTATCTCAAAGATAGTATTTTCAATGATTTTATTTGCTCCTTGAAGCACCTTTTCTGCCTTTACTTTAGCATCTTTGATAAGCTCATTACGACGTTCTTTTAGCTTTTTCAGCTCATCTTCATAAGTAACAGCTAGCTCATCTGCCTTACGCTCTGCCACTCGTATTTTATCACGCTTCACTGCCCAATAGCGTTTATCTCTGGCGATATCACGCATCTGCTTCTCGATAAATACCTGTTCATCTCCAATTTTATCTTTTGCTGAAGATATTATATCTTCTGGCAGACCTATTTTTCGAGCTATCTCTAGCGCAAAAGAGCTTCCTGGTCTACCCATCTCTAGCTTAAACAGAGGGGTTATATTTTGCACGTCAAAGGTCATAGCCCCACTTATTACCCCCTGCGATTTATCTGCATAATATTTAAGGTTAGTGTAGTGGGTAGTAATAACAGCATACATTTTACGACTCTCCATCTTTTCAAGTATAGACTCTGCTATCGCTCCACCCATAGATGGCTCTGTGCCTGTTCCAAACTCATCTATCAACACCAGCGATTTTTCATCACCATGCTTTAAGATGGTTTTCATATTTTGAAGATGCGAGCTGTATGTACTCAGGTCGTTATCTAGTGATTGCTGATCACCTATATCTATAAATATATTATTAAAGATGCCATAGGTACTATTTGTTGTAGATGATGGCAACACTCCACACTGCACCATATATTGCAACAAACCAACTGTTTTAAGACATATAGATTTACCGCCAGCGTTAGGTCCTGATATAATAAGGATATGATGTTCGGCATTAAGCTCCATACTTAGTGGCATGATGCTCTTGCTCTCATTTTTAAGGTGTAGATATAGCAAAGGATGGCGTGCATCTATAAGATCAAGCACCTGCCTATCTTCAAGAGTAGGCATTGTTGCCTCTAGCTTAATAGCTAATAGCGCCTTTGATTTAACAAAATCGATATATGATATAAAGTTAGATACTCGCTTTATAGGCTCTACACGTGGAAGTAGCGATGCAGTAAACGCTAAGAGTATACGTCTAATTTCACGCTTCTCTCTAGCCCCTAGCTCACGTATCTCATTATTTATCTCAACCACCTCCATAGGCTCTACATATGAGGTTTTACCAGTAGCAGACTCATCATGAACAAAACCTTTGATGCGTCTTTTAAAAGCCGACGCTACGGGAATAACAAGCCGCCCATCACGAACAGATAGTGATACCTCCTCATCGACAATACCATCTGCTTGTGCTGCTTTAAGTATAGACTGAAGCCTACGCCCCACCTCTCGCTCTTTGACAGATAAAAGAGTACGCACCTCGGCAAGCTCTTTTGAGGCACTATCTTTCACCTGCCCCATATCATCTATGATTGTGCCAATAATACGAACCTCTGATTTAAAGGTTTCGACACTCTCGGTAAGTGCACGAAGCTCAAATAGCTCCTCTTTTTCAGCAAAAAAAGATACTAAACTATCTGAAAGCAGAAGAGATTTGCGAAGTTGCAATAATTCTAAGGCATCAAGATATATTCCTTCAATACCTATTTTTTTAAGGAAGTGCATAGTGTCGACATATCCAAGAGATGGAAAATCATCGTATACATCTATACACCTCACCATTTGCGAGGTTTGTAAAAGGTTACGTTTCACCTTGTTGTAGTCGGTAGCGAATGTTGTAACAGCAGCAATTTCTTTTGCTAAGGCTGTTTCACATCTATCAATAATCATCTCTCTGATACGCGTAAAACCTAAGCGTGATTCAAAATCGGTAGGGTATATCAACTCAATATATATTTAATTGTCAAATAAATTTTTTACAAAGGTAATAAACTATTACTTTTGTAACGTATTAAAAGTATATAAAAATAATTATGAGAGATAATAATAGAGTAGCATTTCACACTTTGGGCTGCAAGCTCAACTTTTCAGAGAGCTCATCACTGGCTTTACAATTTGAAAAAGAGGGGTTTGAACGCTGCTCAGACAGAGATAGCGCCGACATTCATATAATTAACACCTGCTCAGTAACCGACAACTCTGACAAGAAATGTAGAAATATAATTCGCAAGCTGGCAAAACGTGACCCTGAGTCGCTAATAATCGTTACAGGGTGCTATGCTCAACTAAAAGCTGAAGAGATAGCAGCTATTGAGGGTGTAGACCTAGTTATCGGCAACAACTACAAAGGCGACATTGTTAGGCTAACAACCGAGCTAGTGGCAAAAAGCAGAGCTAAGATTGTTAGCTGTGAACTCAGCAAGCTAACCTCTTTTTTTGCAGCCTGCTCATCGGGCGACCGCACACGCTCCTTTTTAAAGGTGCAAGATGGATGTAACTATGAGTGCACCTACTGCACTATACCCATGGCACGAGGACGAAGCCGCAATATATCTATATCAGAGATAATACTGCAGGTAGAGGAGATAGCAGCGAAAGGGACAAAAGAGATAGTATTAACAGGTGTAAACATAGGCGACTTTGGACGCACAACCTCTGAAACATTTATA
>CAMQVM010000040.1 GCA_947038135.1 uncultured Rikenellaceae bacterium | reverse complement strand
CACACCTTAAAGGCATCTTTTGCGTAGCAAAAGTGCGGTGTGCCGATGGGGTGAATTTACGCTTTCTTTTGAGTAAAAAGAGTTCTTTTCACTTTTTTTTAGAAAAAAAGGTGACAAAAAAATCGGCGCTGGAGATTTTGAGGCGAGAAGGAGCATATTTTCTAAATTTTCAGGACTCACACCCTGCGGGTGCTCAGACATCTGAAAATTCTTAACGAAAATATACTCCTTCTCTTATTTCCTCAAAATCCAAGGCGCCTAAACCCCTTTCGGAAATTGTTTTTTGTTTGTTCTTTATTTTGACTTATTCACCTGTATGTTAGCTTGGTAAAGCCTATGAAAATTTACATAAATGAATAATCATAATATATTTATTTCAAATAAAATGATTACTGAAAGAACTAGTAATCACGATATAAGATATGAGTGGTTACGCCCTTACACAGCGAACACCAAACCCATAATCCCTTCGATCAAAAGTTACGTCATAACTATTTTGTCCGACCCAAAAGTAATGTGCATATATAGCATTAATATTTGGTGTGCTAGACCAAAAATATCCATAAGGCTGCGAGTGGCTATAAGAGAATCCAGTCACAGGAAAATAGATAGTCACACCATCACTACGCTTATGTTTTGCAGCTCTATGTAGACCAAATGTTATTGTCTTGCTCTGGTTAAGAAGTGTAAAATCTTCTAAGTTAGGCATACGCCATTTAACACCCTGGTATTTCCAATTATCGCAAAGTGTTAATGACTCTGCCCATGTGAACCATAATCTAGGCTCTTCATTTGCCCAATTAGAAATCACACGTGGGCGACTATTAGCTGGAAGGCATAATTCCTCCTCTGTAGTAAGATCAAACGAAACACCAATATTGCGGTCGGCGAAAAATGGAAATGATATTTGTGTAATTGTTATAACAACTGTCGCATCTTTATTATTGCTTACTGTGATTTTTGCTGTACGATCTCGTGCATCAACTAAATCATTAGCTGTAACAACAATATTTAATTTATCACCATTTCTAGTAGCTGGCGCCCAGTCAGGCGAATCTGACTCTACACTCCAATCACCACCGTGTAATAGGCTTTTAACATTAAAAACCAAAGTTTCTCCATTAACCGAAGCAGGAACAACACCAAAGTTAGAACCAATAGTAATAAGATTACTAGTATGCACTATATTACCCAGTGTAGCAGTATATCTAAGTGATACTGCACCAGTACCCTTTGCTTTTATATTCAAGTTCTTTGGGCTCTTACCTAAGGTAGTGTTGCTAGGTGGTGTAAGTACAACATCATTAGTAGCAAGAGATACACGGAAATACTCCTCTAAGCTAACAGTAAAGCTAGGGTCTTTAGTCAATGGTGCGTCTTTAGAGTCTATAAGGTTAACTACTGCCACCTTTACTGCCTCCTCTTTACCTGACGCTGGCTCAACATAAAAATCACTACCTTTAGTATCTACATTTAGCAGATATTGACCATTACTGATAACTACATCACCCTCTTCTTCTACTATTATATCGTACTGAATGTTACTTGGTGGGTTAATCAACGCTTCAGAAACATCTTTGTACCCCCCTACATTTACCTCACGAAGCTTTATAATGTAATGAAAATTATTCTTGATATCTAAATATACTTTTGTAGAAGGGTCGCAAATATCTAAACGATGATAAATATCACCAGTAGCTGTTTTATTCTTCATTATCATTGCTATACGCTCTGATTTATACCCAGTATTTGGAAATTTTGCTGGAGTTGTACCAATAGATTGCGTAGAGTATGGATAAGCGAAAATGTAACTAGCTCCAGTAAAGTTATCAACCATTGCACTACTAACAGTTGGCTGATTAATCTCTGCAACATTAGAAATTTTGTCAATAGCAACCGAACCCGTAGAAGTAGCAGCCGAGCCATCAACATATCCAACGTTAGAAAGTTGATATAATTTAAATGTAGTATTAGCAGTAGTATAGCTAGAACCCATAACACCCTCAACATGCTTACCACCACGATAATCAAGCAGTAGCTGCACTTTAGCAACACCACGCTTTACTCTTATAGTAGTACCACCTTTAACATTAGAACCCCACGAGCCAGCCCCATACATAGGCAACCCCTTAGAGATATCCACAAGACCAGCAGAGCTAACACTAGTAGACGTACTAATCTTTAATGCCTCTTTTAAGCCACCTTTAGTGATAGCTAAAGAAGTCAACGCATGATTAAACACAATACGAACATCATCGCCAGCTACAATCGCCTCATTTTTTGGAAAGGTTACCACCTTGTTGTTAACATTTACAGCATCAGTTGTAATCTCCTTAACATCAATAATAGCGGTAAATTTAGGTAAAGTAGCA
Organism: uncultured Rikenellaceae bacterium; assembly: GCA_947038135.1. Lineage (GTDB taxonomy): Bacteria > Bacteroidota > Bacteroidia > Bacteroidales > Rikenellaceae > CAMQVM01. The sequence goes on along the minus strand of CAMQVM010000040.1, from coordinate 7,481 downwards.
TCAGGCGCACCTTTAGCATAAATAATAATATAAGCACTCTTGATAGCAGCCTCAGCAACTGCATCACCTGCTCGAGTGACAACACCTGTATCTTCTTTTGGCATAGTTACAGTTATAGACTGTGTGTCTGTTGTTGGATCACTAGGAGTAGAAGCTTTGTCACACCCCAATAGTGTAACAGTTATGGCATAACAAAGTGCCAATAATTTGTAATTAATTTTGTAATTCATAATGTGGATTTAATTTAAGAAAATAAATAGTTGTATGTAAGATGTAACAATGAAAGCCCCAACAAAATGAGTAACCAATTTGTTGGAGTATATAGATGAATTTTGGTGATAATACCTTGAAATTTAGCTTGATTTGTTTGGTAAAGTCATTATTTATTATTACGCGCGCGTAGTAATAAACATTACTTACTTGTGTGTGTGTGTGTGTGTGTGTGTGTGTGTGTGTGTGTGTGTGTTATAAAATTATTTATAGCAAACAAACTTGCAGGCACAAAAAAGCCATTATTCCAAATTAATTTGAAACTAAGCGATTTTCTATCTATTTCCTGCAACATTAAAATCATACTTCAATACTATTGATTCACAAACGTACTAAATTTTTTTCAATTTATCAAATTATTCACAAAATAACTTAAAATAAAAAAAGTATCTGTCTTTTACAAGACAAATACTTTTTTTCGCGAGTAGCGGGGAGAGGACTCGAACCTCTGACCTTTGGGTTATGAGCCCAACGAGCTGCCAACTGCTCCACCCCGCGATATTGTAGTACAAAGGTACTCTTTTTTCTTTACAATCCAAATTTATTTGCAATATAAATGCAAATAAATTTAACGTGATTCACAATGCCCTGATAATCAGTAAATTAAAAATAGTTAAAAATGCAAAAATAACACGATATCGAAATTTTGCGATATTTCCAGTCAACTACTCAGTCGTTTTTAAATATGCGATTTATTTAACGTTTTTTTTAGACTTTCTCTTACCATTTTTCAGCTATTTCAATCAACTTGTAAAATGTTCCACGTGGAACACTTTAACATAAACCCAATAAAAACAAACACAAAACAAAAACTACCGACCAAAGAAAATCAACAGTACGTTTATATCAGCAGGCGAAACACCAGGTACCCTCGAAGCCTGCCCAATTGTAGACGGGCGTATTCGAGTAAGCTTCTGTCTAGCCTCAATAGATAGCGATTTCAAAGAGTGATAATCGAAATCGGCACTTATTTTAATATGCTCTAGGCGAGTCATCTTCTCGGCAACCAAGCGCTCACGGTCGATATATCCGCTATACTTAATAATAATTTCAACCTCTTCAATTACATATACATCTATATTATTTAGCGATATCAAATCTTTAAGCTCTTTAATAAAAGGAACAACACCCTCAATAGTCACCCCATTTCTTAAGATAACATCTATAAGTTTTCTCTTTTGTACAATGCTTGAGACACCAATAGAGGCTAAATGATCATTTATTTCAATAGGATCAACAGAGTAATTTTTAATGAATTTATGAAGCATTTCGATATTAGCCCTCTTTATTGAAAACTGCGAATACCTGTTTTCATCAACAATACCAATGTTATGCCCCATCTCAGTAAGTCGTAAATCGGCATTATCACCACGTAGAAGAATGCGGTGCTCTGCTCTGCTTGTAAACATTCTATATGGCTCATCTACACCCTTAGTAACAAGGTCATCTATAAGAACACCTATATATGCTTCATCACGCAGAAGCACAAACTCTTTAAGGTTGTTAATTTTTTGGTGGGCGTTGATTGCTGCTATCATTCCTTGAGCTGCTGCCTCTTCATAGCCCGTAGTGCCGTTTATTTGCCCTGCAAAATATAGGTTAGATATCTGCTTCGTTTCAAGCGTATGATATAACTGAGTAGGCTGAAAATAGTCATATTCGATTGCATACCCTGGTCTGAAAAAGTGTGCATCTTCAAGCCCTACAATTTTATTAAGTGCATCAAACTGTATATTCCAAGGAAGTGATGATGAAAAACCATTAATATAGTACTCATGTGTATCACGTCCTTCGGGTTCAAGAAATAGCTGGTGTTCATTTTTAGATGCAAAAGTGTGTAGCTTATCTTCAATACTCGGACAGTAGCGTGGACCAACTCCTTTAATAGATCCATTAAATAGAGGAGAGTCTTCAAAGCCTAATCTCAGGGCATTGTGTACCTCTAAAGAGGTGTAGGTAACATAACAAGGAAGCTGGTCTGACACAGGCTCAATCTCGCTCAAATAAGAGAATTTGGCAGGTTTGTCATCGCCTGGTTGAGCCTCTAGTTTAGAGAAGTTGATACTCTTGCCATCTATACGTACAGGAGTACCAGTTTTCATTCTACCAACTGTAAACCCTGCATCATCTAGCTGGTCGCTAATACCCACCGATGCCATATCGCCAACTCTACCGCCAACAGTAGTAGCTCTGCCAACATGAATCTTGCCATTAAGAAAAGTACCATTAGTGAGTACCACCGCCTTAGCAGAAAACGTAACACCCAGCTTAGTTACAACGCCAAGCACTACCCCACTCTCAATTTTGAGCGATACTACTTCATCTTGCCATAACATTACATTGTTCATAGACTCAAGCTGCTCTCTCCAAAGCATTGAAAATTTTTGCTTATCGCACTGCGCTCGTGGGCTCCACATTGCAGGACCTTTTGAGAGGTTAAGCATACGAAACTGTATAGTAGATTTATCTGTTATAATTCCCATATATCCGCCAAGCGCATCAATCTCACGCACAATTTGCCCTTTAGCAACACCGCCAACAGCAGGGTTACACGACATATGCGCATATTTGGTCATATCCATAGTTATAAGTAGCACCTGCGAGCCCAAATTTGCAGCAGCAGCAGCAGCCTCACACCCTGCGTGTCCAGCACCTACAACAATTATATCATAATTATATTTCATAGTAATATCTATTTTAGGAGTAGCTTTGAGAGAACATCAAGATATTCATCCTCTTTTTGTGTCATAACTTTTTTCTGTTCAGGCTCTTTATCTTTATAGCCTACCAAATGAAGCACACCATGAATTATTATTCGATGTAGCTCATTTAAGTATGGTATATCTAACTCGAGCGCATTACTCTTAACGGTATCAAGGCTAATCATTAAATCGCCCGATACTACCCCATTTTCGCAGTAATCAAAGGTTATTATATCGGTGAAATAGTCATGCTCAAGATACTGCTTATTAGTTGAAAGTATAGTATCATCGCTGCATAGTACAATAGCAATATCGCCACGCTTAAGCGAGTGATTTTGCACTATTGTATCAATGGTTTTTGTTATTACTCTTTTATTTTTCCATAGATGAGATACATCTAGGTTGTTGTATGAAATAGCCATGCTAAATATGTTTTATTGTTATATGTCTAACCAAGTTGATGGATTTTGTGGTGTTGTGCCGCTCCACAACTCAAAGTGTAAAGTTTTAGAGTCTAAATCTGCCATAGTACCTAAAATTTGACGAGTGTCAACTTCATCACCAGCTTTTACTTTTACCTTTTGAAGGTTGCAATATACAGATATATAATTTCCGTGGCGCACCATAACAGAGTTATTTACCCCTTGTAAGAAAAATATTTTAACTACTTTACCTTTAAATATAGAGTATACATTGCGTTGTGAGGTTTGAATATCTATACCGTTATTTTTAAGCTTTACACCAGACTGTGTAGGATGTGGCTGTGTGCCGAACTTCGCCACCACTACCCCAGCCACAGGAGGTGGAAATTTTCCTTTGTTAGAGGCGAAATTTGAAGACAGCTTTATGTTATGAGCTATATCTTCTTCGGTGATGTTAGTGTTATGCTTGTTTGATTCTGTTGCTATTATATCAGCGATTTTATCTTGAAGCTTAGATATAAGCCTATTACTTTCATTAATATGCGAGTTGATGTTACCCTCCTCTTTTTTCAGCGATGTTAAGATACGTTTTTGAGCATTAAGATCAGACGATAGCTCTTTCAACTCAGTTTGTCTTGATGCTAAAATTTCTTTCTGCTTTGTCTGCTGTTCTGCTAGTTTGCTATTTGTTTTATCAATAGTGTATTGCACTTTGGTTATATTCTCTGATTTTACCTTAGCCATCGAGGTAAGCCTTTCCAGATACTCGCCTCGTATGTTCATCTCATAAAATGAGCTTGAAGAGAAGATAAACAGTAGGTAGTTATTCTGCTTTAAATCTTTGTAACGGTTAGTTATTGAGTTGCGGTAATCATCTTTCAGTGCAGACGCATCTCTGCTCAATCTCCTTTTTTTGATCACATTGATATATATATCATTCTTCAATATCTTTAGCTGCTTATCCATATTTTTCACAATCAACTGACGATTGCTTATGTTAGACTGCACAAGCTTAAGTTCTGTAACCTCTTTTTCTTGCTTACTCATATTTGTTTTGAGCAACCCTTTCGAGCGCTTTAGCTCCTGCTCAGCCTTGGTTATCTCACGTTGAAGCGACTCAACAGTTTGCGAGTAACAGCCTATGCTGCTTAACAGAATAAAAGAGAGAGTGAAGATTATCTTTTTCAAAACAATAAGTTTTTATAGTAAAAAATTGGTGGTTAAATAGTATATATGTCGTAAATATTTGAATTACAATGTGTTAATGTTACAAAAAATCACTAAGCAATTAAGTTTTTTATTTTCATTACTTAATTGCGTTCTAGCACAAAATAATATGTATGTACGCAAATATGCTAAAGAGAAATGTTAAAATAATTTTGCAGCTATACCATAAATAAAACTAGGCTATCCTAATTGATAGAGATAGCCTAGATATTATTATAGTTATTGAAATTATATAATAGCTTCAAATTGTTGTAAAAATCGAAGATCGTTTTCAAAGTACAAACGTAAGTCGTTCACGCCATACTTAAGCATCGCTATACGTTCAACACCCATTCCAAATGCAAAACCTGTATACTCTTCGGTGTCTATATTGCTAGATATTAATACATTAGGGTCAACCATGCCACAACCCATAATCTCCAACCAGCCAGTATATTTACACACATTACATCCTTTGCCACCACAAAGGTTGCACGATACATCTACCTCAGCAGAAGGCTCAGTAAAAGGGAAATATGAAGGTCGCATACGAATTTTACTCTTTGCACCAAACATCTCTTGGGCAAAGTACAAAATTGTCTGCTTCATATCTGCAAAAGAGACCCCTTTATCGATATATAGCCCCTCTACTTGATGGAATATGCAGTGTGCTCTATAAGATATAGCCTCGTTGCGAAATACACGCCCTGGGCATATTACACGAATAGGTGGTTTGTTGTTCTCCATTACACGCACCTGAATACTAGATGTGTGAGTACGAAGCAGAATATCTGGATTTTTCTCTATAAAGAACGTATCTTGCATATCGCGTGCAGGGTGCTCTTCAGGGAAGTTTAGCGCCGAAAAAACGTGCCAATCATCTTCTATCTCTGGTCCATCTGCTATATTAAAGCCTAGACGTGTAAAGATATCAATAATCTCTTTTTTAACCATCGATATAGGGTGGCGTGTGCCTATCTCCTCAAAAAGAGCTGGTTTTGTAATATCTTCCACGCTATCAGCGCTCTCAATGCTACTTTCGATACTCTCCTTTAGGTCGTTAATTTTGTTGATAGTAGCAACTTTCAGAAGGTTTATATCCTTGCCAAGCTCCTTTTTAACATCTGAAGAGACGGTTTTAAACTCTTCAAAAAGCTGGGTAAGCACCCCTTTTTTTCCTAAAATTTCTATTCTGAAATCCTCTATCTCTTTCATTGAGGCAGGAACAAACTCCCCTACCCTACTTAGTAACTCTTCTATTCGATTTTTCATCTATTATTTCTTCTGCTAGAGATCGCTCTCTAATATTACTCCTTAATTATTAAATAACTTATAAATTTCTTTACTTCTATATTTTGAATCATCTTCAACAGTTATATCAACCTTTTCGATAATTACATTTTTAACAGGACGGTCGCCAGCCATTGTCTCTACCTCAGCAATTTTATCTACAACATCCATACCATCAACTATATATCCAAATACAGTATAAGCGCCATCTAAATTTGGAGCACCACCATCTTTGCTATAACTCTCTTTTATATCTTCAGGTAATTCATCACTTTGCATAGATAGATAATCGTCCATACCAGAGAGGTTTTTGCCGTGCACAACATAAAAATGTGAATGCGAAGATGCTCTTTGTGGGTTTACATTATCTCCCATTCGAGCAGCCGATACAGCGCCTCTAACATGGTGAAATTGAGGTAAAATTTCTTGAGGAACAGTATATTCGCTATCAGCCTCAACAAATGGCTCTCCATCAGCAATGCCACGTGTGTTAGTCTCACCTGCTTGGATAACAAAATTCTTTATAACTCGATGAAACAACACCTCATTATAGAAACTATCAGCACAAATTTTAAGGAAATTTTGTTTGTGCAGCGGAGTTTCATCAAGAAGCACAAACTCTATATCTCCATAGTTTGTGGTAATGTTAGCTACTGTTACACTCTTCTGTGGCTTGTCTGAACAGGCAACAGATAGAAGAACTGTTAGCGAAAAAGCAGAAGCGAATTTAATTATTTGCATTTTTTTCATCTCTTTAGATATTGATTAAGTTAACAAAAATAGATATATTTATTGTAATAGCAAAAAGTTAGAGCGATAAAATTGAATATTATAAAAATAGTGGTGAAGTGAATAAGCATATTAATATAGTAAACAAAGTTTTTTAGTGCTAATTTCAAGCTCTAATATCTGCCTTGTGCAAGATATTAAAGAGGTGTTAAGTGGTAGATATACAAATAATATATATTACAGTGGTGTATACAAAGCGCTATAAGAGAGTACTATACCAGTACTATAACAACAAATATATCTATTATAGAAGTAGTATTAGCTGTTTATTATTTATATATTACAATTAAAATGAAAGCAAGTGTCTTTTACTGCGATGAAGTAACAACAAGGTTTTCAGGTAAAATTTAAATGAAGTAAAAAATTACTATCGAACAGTAAATAATGATGGTTTAGTGGTTTTATTATATATTATTATGGAAATTATTATATAATATAAAGTCAAAGTCTGCCAATGACAATCTATTATACATTACTAATATAAACAAGGTGAGAAACTATTTACCTCACCTTATTCATAATTATCATAAATATTTTTCACTGATCAGGCTTTTGAACTATGTTATAGTTGATATTAAAATAAATCTGCTTTATTGAGCTTAGATACTGTTTTTCTGCTTCATTTTTCTTTTCGTCAGAGTATTCATCGTCTAATTCACAAAGTATGAATGTATATGATGTATCTTCGGTAGAGTTGAATATTTTAGATCTTGCTAATGCATTTAAAAGAGTGTTCTTTACATTAATTTAGGCTAATTCGCAAAACCTCGGTTTTGTGAATTAGCCAGCTCCCGAAGGGAGC
>CAMQVM010000039.1 GCA_947038135.1 uncultured Rikenellaceae bacterium | reverse complement strand
TACGCGCCTTAGGCGCTTGGTGGCTCCCTTCGGGAGCTGGCTGATTCACAAAACCGAGGTTTTGCGAATCAGCCTAGATACTTTGCTTTTTATCAATTTAGTAACCTCTCCTCTAAGTTGGATGTTTCATTAGTTTGATATGTATTACAAGGCAATTCAAAATTAAAAAACAGACCTAGATCTAAGATTTAAGTCTGTTTTTAGTTTTGGAGTAGGCTAAATTAATCCTCTTTTTCGGCGGTTTCATTTCTGTCCATCAGCACTATTTCTGTCTGTTCACCAATAGTGTTTAAGTCTAATTTAAGCAGTTCAATAAGCTCTTCATTATCAAGTAGTGAACCCATCACTTCGGCTGCTCGTTCTCCTGCAGATTGTCGTAGGTCGCTGCTACCTGTGTATGAGCTAACATAGTCTGTCAGGATTTTTAAACCCTTAAGTGTATGTTCATTTTCCTTTAGTATCTCTCTTAAAGGCTTAATATGATGCAGTTCTATATCTTGAAGTTTGTCTGTGCTCATTTCACTAGTACTGCCACCTTTTGTAGGTGTCATAAGGTCTATCTTTTCATCCTTTACAATAACATAGTTTATGCAGCTGTCAGGAGAATTAAGAATATCTATTCCATCAATGTCTTCAAGGTAGTAGGTTTTATGCTCAGTTATTACTTTTATGTTGTTGATCATCTGATCTAGCCAATCATTAAAAAACACTCTAGCTTCACCACCCTTTGTGTTAAAAAGCTTCTGAATGAAGCTTATTTGAAAAAAGATTGGTGTGTCTAATATCTCTTGAGTTGCAAACCTAAATTTGAATTTTGTAAATAGCTCCTTTTTATCAAAAGAGTACGAAACGTTATCGTCGATATAGTGGTTATGACAAACTTTCTCTTGGTTGTGATAGTTTGCAAGTATGTTACTATCGCTAGGTAGTGTAGTGTCAATAAATCCAAGGTAGGCGTTTAATGCTGCTTTCATGTTGCGAATAGCGCTTTTTGATAAAACATCATCTCCCTCTTTTAAGCCTTCTATTGACAGTAGGTTCAGAACACATTCTAGGTAGTTTAAGCTACTTTCGTTGTCGTGAATAGCTCTGCCAAAGCTAACATGGTTAAATGTACGTGCTATGCGTCTTAAGTGGCGCAGGTGGTCTTTAGCTGTGTTTTCGCCATTGCCAACAACATTTACAATGTACTCCTTGAAGTCTGATCCGAGGTATATTTCAATCTCTAGCGAATTTTTCTTTCCCGACTCAGGTTTTTTGTAAATCGGCACCTTAATATTTGGCGATAATGGTTTCGTCATAACGATATTATAATAATATTTTTTTTATATATTCGGTAAATATAGTAAAAAAATGGATAGGTTTCAGTATTTATCTGTTAATTTATATATTATAGCCCTTTTTCCATTAAATTAAGGCTTGTAAGTGGTGTGAAAAAGCTGTAGTTTTATAATAATAATAACACCTCGGAAATAATAAGTAGCTTATTTTCGAGGTGATAAATTTATTGTATACCTTATGGTTAAGTATTATATACTACTAGTCTTTTTTCTCTTGTTTCTTTATTGGACCAAACTCTAAATCGTAGTTATTATATTCAGGCTTCATCATCGCTCCTGTTGCAGCGTCAATTCCCCATCCTAAAATACTGCCTAAATTGATAATTGACACAGGGTTAAATGTCTTTTCTATGTGCAACATTGCAGGTTCATACCCGTCAATCTCGCCCTTTACTACCGACGAGTTAAATCCTCTTTTTACTTTAACAGAATAAGGAAACGAGATGTCTTTGTGTTTGTTACCATCGATTGTTAGGGTCGACTTCTCTTTTACATTTGAGTCGATAATGATACTTTTTCTAGATCCTGAGAATATTGAAGCACAAGAACATAATAGAAAACCTGAAGAGACAATGTAGATAATTTTTTTCATAATTTTTGATTAAATGATTAATAAATTAAAAGTTATCATATATGATAACCATATGCAAAGATATAAAATTTTCTTTGTATTCAAAATATAATCGTAAAATTATGACAGAAATAGATTTTTTAATAGCTGTTGGGCATAGAATCAAAGGGCTTAGAGTGGTAAAAAATGTGAGTCAGCAAGACTTAGCAGCAGCATGTAATTTCGAGAAATCGAATATGTCACGTATTGAGGCGGGGCGAACTAATTTAACATTAAAGAACCTTTATAAAATAGCAAAGGCTCTTGATGTTGAAGTGTTTGAGATAGTAGATATAAATAGTTGTAGTAGTATAACAGAGAATAAGTGAGATATGGGTGTGAAATAAGAAGCTTATGTGATAGATGTGTTTATATAATTATCGCAAATAAAAAGCGTACCTACTTGAATACAACAAACAAATTAAACATATATAACAACAATACACGTCAATAACAATTATGTCAACAACAAATTAAACAAGTAGATACACAAGCTAAATTTGCATAAATTATGCCAAGTCGTACTTAATAGAGTAATATTGATATACATGGTAGATAATAATGAAAAAATAAGTACAAATAATAGATTAACAGAGTAATAATAAACCATAAATGAAAGTTTTAATTAATTTTAATAAATCTTAATAAAATAAGTGTTATCTTTGATGTTTAAGAAATGTATTTAGTGATCGAAAACTAGTAAGTAATGGCAGTAAAAAGAGTAACCAAAAAAAGAGTAGAACCAAAACCGAGAGCAAAAAAGATTACCCCTTCTTCTCCGCAGTCAATGGTGGAGGGTAAGGAGTCGGTACCTGCAAAAAAGAGTCCTGAAGATAATAAAAATATTTATGTAACAGCAATAATACTTTTAACTATATCAATGCTTCTTTTGGGGGCTATAATATCATATTTTGATAATTGGCAGCGTGATCAGTCATTTAATAGCTTTGGTCAGCTCTTCGAGTTGTCTCCTTATAAAGTGGGTAACGCTATGGGGAAGCTTGGGGCTATCACTGCAAATATTCTTGTAGGGAAGCTTTTTGGTGTGTTTGCACTATGTATACCTCTTATAGTTGTATCTTTTTCGTTTGTGCTTTTCAGGGTTAATTTACTTTTTTATCGTAAAGCCATGGCATCTCTTGTTCCGTTAACTCTTATAGGGGCAACCGCAGCAGTATATATATACCCAGCGCAGGGTGTGTTTGGTAGCTCAATAGGTGGTGAATGGGGGTATACTATGTATATATGGCTTGTTAATATCACTGGTAATAGTGGTGCAGGCTTTGTCATATTTGCAGTGTTTGCTATATGGTTAGTTTTTACTAGTCTTACGCTTTTTAAATATCTAGGGGCTTCATTTTCAAAATATGTAAATGTTTTTATTAAAGGATTAGGCTCTGTTGCATCTATACTTGTATCTCTGTTTTCCTTTATATCAAAAGGTAATAAGCAAGGAGTAGAACGAATTGAAAGAGAAGATAAAAGGGTGGCAGCTGCTGAAGAGGAGTTATACATTACTAATACCCCATTCAAGCCATTTGAGCCTCAAGAAGAAGAGTTTCAGCCACAATACGACTATTCTATTCAACAACCGCAATATAACTATTCTGCTGAGTCGGAGGAGAGTCTGCCACAAAGGTTTGCTGATAACGACCTAGAGCATAAATATGAAGCAGAGTCTGAAAATGAGTCTGAAACTGAGTCAGAGTCTGGAGCAGAGTTTGAAAGTCATCAAATAGATAGAGATAAATATGCAACAATAGAGCATGAAAAAGGACCACTACTGCGACCAGTATCTCATATAGAAGATGATCTTGCTATATTTGAAATAAAGGATATCGACCCTATAGATGTTGACGAAAACGTTGTAACCACACATACAGAAAGTGAAATTGTAGAGAGGTCTTTAAATGATTACAGTCAAACTATCGACACTAATAATATTGTGTTATTTACGGGTGTTGATGAGTTGGTGCAACTTGTAGATAAAGAGCTAAAGTCATCAGCAAATGAGGAGTTGCCAAAATCAGAAGTCGTAGAAATTAACGGTTTAGAACCACAAACAGAAGTGGTCTCTGCACAAGCACAAATAGCAGTAGTCTCTGAGCAAGCACAAACAGATCTAACGCAGAATGATACAGAGATAGAGCTAGACCCAACTCCAATAAAGAGGGTAGCTCCGACATCTAATCAAGAACCTGATTTTGAAATTACTGTCTCTCCCGAAGTCGAATCAGCAGATGATTTTGTGATTGCAGGAGGGTACACTGCATCAGATGATGTAAAAGACGATTTTGAGATATCTGTAACATCTAATGCTGAGCTTCAGGTCGATAATATTCCAGATAGTGAAAATATCACCATTACAACCAACCATAGTGAAGAGGCTGATGATATAGATATGTCGGTATATGACCCTACAAAAGAGTTATCATCATATATGCTTCCGCCGATAGATCTTCTAGATAATCGCATAAGTAAGGTGATAGTAACAGAAGAGGAGCTATATGAAAATAAAAATCGTATTGTAGAGACCTTAAGTAACTTTAATATAAGTATCGATAAGATTAAGGCGACCATAGGACCAACAGTAACCCTTTATGAGATAAAACCAGCGGCAGGTGTGCGTATATCAAAAATCAAAAACCTTGAAGATGATATAGCCCTAAGTTTGTCAGCTCTTGGAATACGTATTATTGCGCCAATACCTGGAAAAGGGACTATTGGTATAGAGGTGCCAAATAAAAATAAAGAGGTGGTATCTATGTACTCAGTGGTGAAGTCTGCTAAGTTTAATGAGTGTAAGTTCGACCTGCCAATTGTGCTTGGGCGTACTATTCAAAATGATGATTTCGTTATTGATTTAGCTAAGTTACCTCATCTATTGGTTGCAGGTGCTACGGGGCAGGGTAAATCAGTAGGTCTTAATGCTATTATAACATCATTGTTATATAAAAAGCACCCTGCTGAGCTTAAACTGGTGCTTATAGATCCTAAAAAAGTGGAGTTGACACTCTATTCAAGCATTGAAAAGCATTTCTTGGCGAAGATGGGAAGTGAAGACGAGGCTATTATTACAGATACTCAAAAGGTGATCTATACGCTTAATTCTTTATGTATAGAGATGGATGCTCGCTATGATCTGCTTAAACTAGCAAAGGTTAGAAACATAAAAGAGTATAATGTAAAGTTTACCAATCGTAGGCTTAACCCTAATAAAGGGCATAGGTTTATGCCATATTTTGTTGTTATAATCGATGAGTTTGCCGACCTTATTATGACTGCTGGGCGTGAAATAGAGGTTCCGATAGCACGTATTGCACAACTTGCTCGTGCAGTAGGAATCCACCTAGTTATTGCAACACAGCGACCTACCACTAATATCATTACAGGTGTTATTAAGGCTAACTTCCCTGCCCGAATAGCATTTAGAGTATCTAGCATGGTAGACTCTCGTACTATTCTTGATCAACCAGGAGCTAATCAATTGATAGGTTGTGGAGATATGCTCGTGTCTACTGGTAATGAAGTAACTCGTGTGCAGTGTGCATTTATTGATACGCCAGAGGTTGAGCGCATTACCGATTATATAAGTGAGCAAAGAGGATATCCTTGTGCTTATGAGTTACCAGATTTTGTACCTGAAAGCGATGGTAAGAAAGATAATTCTGTTAGTGGACATAACAGTAAAATAGATGATAAATTCATAGAGGTGGCACGTTATGTGGTGCAAAATCAGCAAGGCTCTGCCTCTACTATACAGCGCAATTTTTCTATTGGTTTTAATAGAGCAGGGCGTTTGATGGATCAGTTAGAGAAGGCAGGAATTGTATCACGCCAAGAGGGTAGTAAGCCTCGAAAAGTGCTTGTTGCAGATATGACATCGTTAGAAATGATATTAATAGATATGGAAAATTAAAATATATGAAAATAGTAGCAATGATATCCGCAGCGTTAATGACGCTTACTGCATCAGCCCAAGAGGGTAAAATAGATGCTGTATTTAACAAGTTTAAAGATAGCAACAGTTTTAAAATTGAGTTTTCTAACGGTTACAATCGTTTTGTACTCACTAGTAAAGGAGAAACTTTTAAGGTCGAGAATACTCGCACTGACATTATATATGACGGAGAGGTATTGTATAGTATTAATAAAAAGAGTTCTGAAATTATCATCGAAGAGCTTGAAGGCGACGGTGTGTTGGCAAACCCTATTAATATGTTCACCTTAAACACCTCTGATTTCACTATTAAAGAGGTGGGAGACCTCTATTTGCTTACACCAATAGATAGAGATAAAGTCGGGGTGGAGACTATTACTTTAACGCTTAATGATAAAAGAGAGATTTCCAAGCTGTCTTTTATTCCTATATCGGGCGAAGGTGTAGAATTTACTGTTAATAATATAAGTTACAACTTAGCAGATATAGCTAACTTCAAATTCTCAAAGAAGGAATATCCTGGTTTTGAAGTAATTGATTTCAGATAAAATTATTACAATATAAAATTATTACTATGAAAAGTATCAAAGGAACATTAACAGAAGTGAATCTGCTTAAAGCATTTGCAGGTGAATCACAAGCACGCACTCGTTACACTTTTTTTGCAAGTGCTGCAAAAAAAGAGGGTTTTGAACAGATAGCAGCAAATTTTGCAGAGACTGCAGATCAAGAGAAAGAGCACGCAGAGCGTTTTTTCAAGTTTCTTGAAGGTGGAGAGCTTGAAATAACTGCATCTTTTCCAGCAGGAAAGATAGGCACAACAGCCGAAAACCTTATTGAGGCAGCTAACGGAGAGAATGAAGAGTGGTCACTATTGTATCCAGAGTTTGCAAGAGTTGCAAAAGAGGAGGGTTTTGACAATATCGCTGAGGCTTTCTCAAAGATATCAGAAGTTGAAGCGATGCATGAGCAGCGTTACTTAAAGCTACTTAGTCGTATCACTGATGCAGACTACTTTAAGCGTGATGGTGAAATATGGTGGCAGTGTCGTAACTGTGGATATATATGCAAGTCAACAGAAGCTCCTGAAATTTGCCCAGCTTGTATCCATCCAAAGGCTTACTTTGAGCCTATGAAAGATAACTTGTAATATTTCTTAGGTATCCCCAACGGACTATTTAAGTTGTTATCAAAATACAAAACCACCCTTATGTAAGCTATTACAGAGGGGTGGTTTTGTGGTTTTATATAGGCTAATTCACAAATTATCGTGTTTAGTCTTCAAAAATAAGTCATAGATAAATATGCACTGTTTGCAAGCTATATGGACTCTGAAAGGAGCTTTTTTAATATTTATGACTAAATTATTTTTGGAATGTAAAATATGTATAAATTCTTATTTTGCAATAGTCTTAGAGTCTGTTATATCTTAAGCGTTAAATTACCTGTGTTATATCACTCCGATAATAATATAGTACAACATCACAACTCCGGCAATAAGCTTGAGTCCTGTACCAATCAAAAAACCGATAAATGAGCCAAACGCTGCTTTTAAAGCCTTTTTGTTGTCTTTTTTCTCTATGAGAATCTCAGCAAGTAATGCACCTAGAAAAGAAGCTATAATCATACCAAAAGGAGGGAAAATAGGAGCTGCTAATATCATGCATATAAGCGCTGCCCATGATGCTGATTTTGAGCCCCCATTCTTTTTTGTGTAGTATGCTGGTATAATAACGTCAAGCACTGAGACAATAATAACTACAATAAGCATAACTATCATAACCGTTATACTTATATCGTCTCTAACATTACTACCCCAAATATATAGTATTAACATACCAACGTAGCTCGCTACTGAGCCCGGTATTATAGGGAGTAGTACTCCTATAATACCTATCACTCCACATAAAACAGCTACTATTTCAATTAAGATATCCATATTTTATTTATTATTATAGTGCAAAGGTATATAAATATTTAAAGTTGTAAAATTAAATCGCACTAAAATAGAGTTTAATCACTAATATAAACTAATAATAATTTAATCAACCAGCGCTTTATATTCAACAAGAGCAGCCTCAATGCACTTTACAGCATCTATTAAATCTTCTTTGTTAAGAACATAGGCGATGCGCACTTCATTGGCTCCAAGCCCTTCAGTGGCATAAAATCCAGATGCAGGGGCTAACATAACAGTTGCTCCGTTATACGAAAACTCTTCAAGAAGCCACTTTGCAAAGTGGTCTGCCGACTTAATTGGTAGCTTAACAATCGAATAAAATGCGCCCTTTGGCATAGGAGAGTACACCCCCTCTATTTTATTTAAGGCATTAATTGTAACATTGCGTCTTTCGATATACTCGTTATACACCTGGTCAAAGTAGCTTTGTGGTGTGTCAAGTGCAGCTTCGCCAGCTATTTGTGCAAGCAGCGGAGGGCATAAACGTGCCTGCCCCATGCGTAGAGCGGCATCTAAGATATCAATGTTTTTTGTTATTATAGTGCCCAACCTAACACCGCACATACTATATCGTTTTGATACTGAGTCTATAACAATTATATTTTGCTCTCCACCCTTTAGCTTCAGTGCAGAGTGATGTATATTACCATCATAGCAAAATTCTCTATATACCTCATCTACAATAAGAAATATATCGTGCTTTATAACTAGCTGGTTAAGCTCCTCTAGCTCCTTTAGAGAGTAAAGGTACCCAGTAGGGTTGTTAGGGTTACATATAATTATTGCCTTTGTTTTATCTGTTATTTTACTCTCTATATCTGCTATTTCAGGCAGCGCAAAATCGTTGTCTATTGATGATACAATAGGCACAATCTTGGCACCTACCTCTACCGCAAACCCATTGTAGTTTGCATAAAAAGGTTCGGGTATAATAACCTCATCTTCATTATTAAGGCAGGCAAGCATTGCAAATACAATAGCCTCTGAGCCACCTGTTGTAATTAATAAATCGTTAGATGATACATCTAGCCCAAGGTTTTGATAGTATTTAGATAGTTTTATCTTATACGATTCACGTCCTGCAGAGTGTGTGTATGCAAATATACGCTGTTTGATGTCATGAATAGCTTTAAGGGCTACTTCTGGAGTCTCTATATCTGGTTGTCCTATGTTAAGATGAAATACTTTAATGCCTCTAGCTTTAGCTTGTTCGGCAAATGGAGCTAATTTTCTGATTGGTGAAGCAGGCATCGTAGCTGCTTTATATGATAATTTAGGCACAATACAAACTGTTTTAATTATTAGTAACCACAAAGATATAAAAACAATTTTGATAATCGTATTTAATATGTAATAATATTAATATTATTGTTCATATATGTAAAATTCGATCTGTTATTATGAAATTAATACAAATTTTACGATCTGAGCAATGTTTTAAATTGATACTAATAAGTGGTGCTTTAATCTTGTTTGTTATCTGTTGTGTTATATACCATATTATTATTCCGTTTTTAGATGTTCTATTATTCAAATCGGCGCCTTTTGTGGTAATTGTGTTGTCTAATCATTCTGTAATATTCTGATTGTTAGTGTATTGTAGCCCTTTGATTTATGCTTTAAGTTGTCGGGTAGCTATTATATACCCATGTTTAGGTATTTACTATTTGTGTTTGCTTCTATACCTTTGACCTGTAAATATGGTTGATTCAGAGCATAACTCGCCTGTCATATCTGTTTTTACTACAATATTAACAAAAATAGCACTATAATTATGAAATTTATAACGCATACACTTACCATCTTTTTTACACTCTTTTTATCATTTTCAGCAAATGGCGATGACTCTAAAATGACAACTATATCTGGAAAGGTAGTTGATAAAGGTGGTAATCCTATATCTAGCGCACTTGTGGGTATCGTGTCAATTCAAAAGTTTGTTCTTACAGATGAGAATGGTGGTTACACTATGACTAATATACCTCATGGTAAGTATACTGTTGATATAAGCACTATCTATGCAGAGCCAAAAAGCTCTGCAATAGAGTGTAAATCTCCTACGCAGGCTCTTATGTTTGAG
>CAMQVM010000038.1 GCA_947038135.1 uncultured Rikenellaceae bacterium | reverse complement strand
GAAATTGGCAGTATGGCTGAGCAATAAAAAGCAAAATTTAGAGGAAATTGAAGAGCCAAATGCAGCCCCATTAGCGGTTATAATAAAGCAAGCAGTAGCTACGGGATGGGATTGTCCTCGTGCTCATATTTTAGTAAAGTTACGAGATAATATGAGTGAAACTTTTGAAATACAGACTATTGGTCGTATTCGTCGTATGCCAGAAGCTAAGCACTATGAAAATGAGTTGCTAGATAGTTGCTATCTATATACCTTAGACGAGAAGTTTACTGAGGGAGTCAAATTAAGCTTGGGGAAAGGTGCATTAAGTGCATCTGTCATTCGTTTAAAGCAAGAATTTAGCTCTGTAACCCTAAAGAGCGAACAAAAAACAAGTATGCCTGCACCTCGAGATGCAGTCCACTCACTGAAAACTATATTTTCTTATTACGAAAGTCTGTACAGAGTAAGTGGCAGGCTGATTGAAAATAAAACAAGACTACAATCAGAGGGTTACATATTTTCATCTGACGTAGTCAAACAAACATACTCTGGAGAGATACACACTTTGACACAAAGTGAAATTAATGATCTTAACAGAATAAATGTTACAGAACCGTTGAATACTCATACACACGGACGATACTACCATCGTAAAATAGCTGACATAGGCATGAAAATAGGTTTGGAATATAGCCAAATGAATACAATTGTCCGTAGATTATTTGATAAAAATATAAAATATAGTAATAAAATATTATCCCTTGACACTAAAGATGTGTATGCCTTTATCTTAAACAATGCGAGCTTTCTAAAACGTGACATACAAGGAGCAATGGCTGCAACATTAAAACAGAATACAATAGAACTTACTAATGTTACTACAATTGATTTTACATTTCCCAAGGAGTTTTTGTTTACATTTGACAGTACTGCAAAGACACAACATTTGATGGAAAAGAATGTATATCAAAATTACATATCTTCCGCAGAACCTCGCTCTGCTTCAGAGAGGAAATTTGAAAAATATTGTGAAACTTGCAATAATGTGTTATGGATATATAAAAATGGTGATAAAGGTTCTGAATATTTATCAATTGTATATGAAGATAGTTTTGGAAAGCAAAAATCATTTTACCCAGACTATATAGTTGGTGCAACAGATGGAGTATGGATTATTGAAACAAAAGGTGGCTTCGACAAAAATGGGAATAGTGAAGATATAGATATTTTCTCACCTCGCAAATTTGATGTTTTGAAAGAGTATCTAAAACGCCATGAATTGAAAGGTGGCTTTGTACGAGAAGATAAACAGAGTTTTGAACTTTGTATATGTACAGATAACTATAATGATAACATTAAAAGTGATAGTTGGGTGTTGCTGGAAGATGTATTATAGAAACAAATGATAAAAAAAACAAAACAATTAATCTTTTAAATAAATTGTATATGAATAATACTACTGATCAAAATATAGACTCTTCAATTGAGCGCTTTGATTTTATACTAGAGAATGAAACAGGTGTAATATCATCAGATGAGCTAATCACATATTTGACAAATATTAATTTGATGATGAAGTCTATAAATCATACACTAAATGGCGCGTATACAATAGGCTACGACCAAATAGTGGTTGATGTTGAAGCTCTTGAAAGAGGCAGTGTGAAGATTCCTATAATACTAAGAAAGGTACTATACAACCCATACACACTATTAGCTACTGGTGCAATTTTCGGGGCAATTGCAAATAATATCTTGTCAGATGATAAACAAACTATAGTTTATAATATAAATAATTCCACAGTAAATATAGAACATGCAGTTATTGTTAATAATAAGAGCACTACAAAGGCAGTAAGTGAAATAGCAAAAACAATTGTCAATTCTGAAAATGTTACAAAATTGAAATTAAACTATCTCTCAATTAATAATGAAATTAAAAGTACAGAGATAAATAAGGATACCCTTAAAGGTTTAATTGTAGATGATATTGTTGAAAGCGAGAAAGAAACTAGAGTTTTTCCAAGCGCTAGATTAATCATTGTATCACCAGTTCTAGAAAATACCAAAGCAAATTGGAAGGTGCGAATTGATAATAATAAATTCAGTGCAAAAATGATGGATGACAACTTTCTTGAACTTATGGATGAGCATAAAATAGCTTTTGGCAAGGGGGATGTTATCATTGCAGACTTGGAGACTATAATAACGAAGAGAAGCGATAACACACCAAATGTAAAACATAATATTCAGAAAGTTCATGAATACCCTAGATATTCTAACCAAAGTAAACAAAAAAACTTATTCTCGGATTATTAATATTATTGGATTATTACTCAATTCAAGTAATAGTTATAATATATAATTAAATAAATATGGAATTAAGCAATGACACTAAAACAATACGAAAACTATTGAAAGAAGCAATATTTGAAAATGATATAATAAGATCTATTAATACACCTAAGTATGATATTAAATCTCCTAGTGATGAAATAAAAAAAGAAGCTGAAATATTATTGCTTAAAAAATTGTTAATTAGATTAGAGAAAAAGATTGAAATTGTTAATGTTGGTGAGAAACCTGATTTTGAAATATCAATTAACAATAAGCGTATTGGGGTTGAATTGACATCTATTGCATGTAGTAATGACCATCAGATTTTTATTGAAAAATTATTTAGAAAAGTAGAGCATGAAATACGACTGAATTATCCATCTCTTAAATATTTATTCAATTGCTACTTTAATCAAGATCTTATCGTCACTTCTAAAAGTATTGATAAACAATCTAAAGAATTATATGAGCTTATAACCCCCGTAATTAATGGTAAATTAGATAGATCTGGTGAAATAATATTTAGTGACAATGAATATTTAAACTCTATTACCTATATGCCGCATGGAAAGACCATTTATCTTTCTCAAAATAATGGAGTAGACTATGTAAATAACATCACACATAAGCAGGTTAATAACACAGTCAATAAAAAGGATAAATTGATTAATGACTATCAAACAAATTTTGATGAAAACTGGCTACTTATTTACATACACACAGAAGCTAAGTTTGGTAATCTTGGTATGCCTGATGATCTAAAAAATTTGAATAGTAACCTGATAGAAAATTCATTCGATAAGATATATATATTATATTTTGGGGAAGTGTCTTGTTTAAAATAACACAAAATATCACCGCCAAAGTTATCTTTGGCGGTGCTATTTTGTGTTATGATAAAATCATTAGCAGTAGTTGGTGCTCCTTGCCAGCAATACAGCAATACACCACAAACAAAACCTACCTACCTCGATAATAGATATAATTATGATAATGATTATTTATCTTCATAGACTTAGGATGAGTTATTGTAATATGAACCCTACGGTTATCAAACTTATCATGATTATCAACAGCATATATTATATACTCATCGAAATTAAAATTGTTATTATCTACCGAATAATCTACCTCCAAAGTGTTATATAACTCCTCTGCCTGCGATATGCTAGCTGCTTTTGCTGTTACTCTGCATGAAATAGTTATCGTTGAATCGGCCATATCACTACTCTCAACTAAATATATATTTATCTTTTTTCGTATTACTCCATCACGAAAATCAAAATCGTCATACCCATAACAATACTTGTCGGCAGGGTTTAAATTTAGCTCATTGCTAGATAGATGATATGTAGCTTCACTCTTAACTGCTGAGTGACTCTTCAATAAACCAAGGCTACTATCGATTACTATATAAGTTGTTACACCCCACGATACAACCCATAAAATCGATAAAGTAGTTAGCAGTATCTTATTAAACTTTAATGATAGAGTCAATTTAGCTATAACACATATAAATATTACAAGAGGGACAATAACAGATAGTGCCAACGATAAGATTACAAACACCTCGTTTTGACTAGCAAACAGAGATACTAAACCTTGGTAGTTAGCAAACGAAAATATCGTTAACCCTAAAGCAGATATCAACATTAAAACCAACGCCACTCCTACAACCATAGAGATAGAAATAACTACAAAACGTATAATCTTTGCTACCACAAGAAGTATCTGCGAAAATAGAGACCCCACCTTAGCATTCACCTCTGATGTGTTGGTATTAATAGCATCAAGCTCCACACCTATATTACGCCTAAGGCTCTCAGCTGTTATAGGTCGACCACTCATCTCCATCTTTTGACGAGCATTTTTAGCCATTGGAATCACTATCCATAACACTATATAAGTAACACCAAAACCAAATAACGCTATGCCCTCACTAGCAATCGAAAAAATCAATACCGCCACAAGAAGCATTATCCTAAAAAGCGTTACATCTTGCCTAAAATAGGTGGCTATACCATTAACTACACCCCCAAACTTAGACCCCTCAGGATTACGATATAACCGACGAGGAATATGCGAACCTACTGAATTGTCTGCGTGTTTCGCACCATCACCCTCAATGTCACCTTTAGTATTAGATGAAGTTTCTATATCAGGAGTACCCATCTGCTCAATGATCTCTTCGATACACCCAAGTGTTACAATTTCATCATTTACACTCTGCCACGACAACACTAGCTCAGAGATACGAGCCTCTATATCTGCAATAATCTCTGCCGCTGCATCTTCGGCACTATACGCTTTTACTAACAGATTAATGTAATCATTTAACTTTTGATATGCATCGTGCTCAAATGTAAAAGCGATGCCACTAATACTAATATTTATACTCTTTTTCATACTCTATCCTATATTACCGCTTCTAATATTATCAATTTGAATAACTAAATTTGTCCACGCCTTGTCTAGCTCCGACAAAAAAGCCCTGCCATAATCAGTTATGGTGTAGTATTTACGTGGAGGACCTTGTGGCGACTCCTCCCAACGATATGACAGCAACCCTTGATTTTTTTGACGTGTAAGAATAGGATATAATGTACCCTCCACAACTATCACCTCCGCCTTTTTTAACTGCCCTATAATCGCTGAGGCATACGCATCTTCCCTCGAAAGGATTGATAATACACAGTACTCAAGCGTGCCTTTACGCATCTGCGCTCTCAAATTATCTATAACTTGCTTATCTATCACTTCCATAATATTAATCTTTATAAAGTCCATTATGCATATCACTCATCATCTGCTGATCTTGGTCTGTTACAGCTAAAGGTATTAAAACCCATGCCACCAAATAAAACACGACCCCTGTTCCTCCAAAAACTAAAAGGACTACGAGAATAACTCTAATAAGAGTTGTATCGATGCCTATATAGGCCGCAAGACCACTTGACACCCCTCCCAACATTGCATTTTTAGAGTCTCGCATCAGCTTTTTGCCCATAGATTGTTTACCTCCTGAGTATGTAAACTCTTCATCACCATCACCAAAAACAGCAGCTTCACCAATCATACTAATGATTCGCTTTACTGTATCTATAGTCACAACTCGTAAATAGGTTATACTATCTCCAGTTAAAATTTCTGAAATACGGCGCTCTATGTCGCTTAATATCTCAGCCTTGTCATCTTTGGCAGCAATAAACTGTGACACCTCCGACAAGTACTTCTTTAATAAATCATACGCATCATCATCCATTACAAATGAGACACCTCCAATGTTAACATTTACTGTAATTTTCATAACATACTGTTTTGATATAAATTAATTATTGTATTTTGACTTCACAAATATATATATAATTTTGGTACTATGCAAAACATAATACCAATATACTGAATACTACTAAATAAATAAAGTATGTAAATACATCATAACAATTTGACTGATAAGAATATATATCTTTTTAAAAAAAAATCAATTTTTTTAATTAACTTTGCAAAAGATTGAAACAATAGCAAAAAAAGATGGAACATATAGATACCGACAAAGAATTTGAGAATCAGATACGTCCACAAGAGCTAAAAAACTTTAGTGGTCAAGAGAAGATCGTTGAAAACATACATATCTTTATAAAGGCTGCATTAATGCGAGGCGAGGCGCTAGATCATGTATTGCTACATGGACCTCCAGGTCTTGGAAAGACCACCTTAGCAGGAATTATAAGCAACGAGCTAGGTGCATCATTAAAGATAACATCTGGACCAGTGCTAGATAAGCCTGGCGACTTAGCTGGACTACTCACCAACCTTGAGGATGGTGATGTATTGTTTATTGATGAGATACACCGTTTATCGCCAGTTGTGGAGGAGTACTTATATTCGGCAATGGAAGATTACAAAATAGACATTGTACTAGATAAAGGACCTGGAGCAAGGAGTATTCAAATTGCACTATCACAATTTACTCTTATAGGAGCAACAACACGTAGCGGACTTTTAACATCTCCTCTTCGTGCTCGTTTTGGTATACAGTGCCATTTAGAGTATTACGACTGTCAAACCCTTCAAAACATAATTGAGAGGGCCGCATCGATATTAGGTATAGCGATAGAGAGGGAGGCATCAATGGAGGTGGCACTACGTAGCAGGGGCACACCTCGAATTGCAAATGCATTACTTCGCAGGGTTCGAGACTTTGCTATGGTAAAAGGTAGTGGATCAATTGATATTGAGATAACCCGCATAGCACTGAATGCTCTCAACATAGATATGAGAGGGTTAGATATTATGGATAACAAGATATTAAACACTATAATACATAAGTTTGGCGGTGGACCTGTTGGGCTCAACACCATTGCCACAGCCGTAGGAGAGGACGCTGGGACAATAGAGGAAGTATATGAACCATTTTTGATAATGGAGGGGATGCTAAAGCGCACACCACGTGGACGAGAGGCGACACCTGCTGCATATAAACACCTAGGTATAAGTATAATAAGCGAGCCTACTCTATTTTAGCTACTCATTTATATAGGGCGATTCGCAAAACGTTAAATATGCTTATGTTCAACTATTCAGGTATGGTTTATATTGATAAATTACCCCAAAAACAGGCTGTATGTAGCCTATTATGTAGGATTCATGCTTTTTATCAAAAAATACACATTGACTAATAAGTAGTTACGTCAAAATCCAACTGTCTAAGCATAATTAGTTGAATTTATTTTAAGGGTTTTTCGAATCACCCTATATAAATATGGCGTGCTTGAAAAAGCACGCCATATTATTTATTTACCTTTAAGTATTCTCTCCATCTCAAATATACGATTACGGTAGACAATAGCACTTTGGAAATCTAGCTCTTTGGCTGCACTCTCCATCTTTTTACGCAGCTCGTCTATATTTGCCTCAACCTCCTTTTGTGTAAGGTTATAGTCTTCTTGATTATCTGCAACAGATGCAATATCAATATTATAAGTCAAGTCATAATCTTTAACCCTGACTGGTGGTTTTGCATCAATAGGAGCACCAAACAGCGATAAATTATTACTTTTAGATATCTGACTTGGTGTTATTCCATGCTCTATATTGTAGTTCATCTGCCTTTCACGCCTTTCATTGGTATCGGCAATAGTTTGAAGCATTGACTTTGTCATTTTATCGGCAAACATAATAACTCGACCTTTAATATTACGTGCTGCTCTACCTGCTGTTTGCGTCATAGAACGTGCCGAGCGAAGAAAACCCTCTTTATCTGCATCCATGATAATAACTAGTGCCACCTCAGGTATATCAAGCCCCTCACGAAGCAGGTTAACACCTACCAACACATCAAAAAGCCCATCTTTATATTGATTTATAAGCTCTACACGCTCCATATTATCAATATCAGAGTGTATATAACGACACTTTATCGACACACGTGAAAGGTATTTTTGTAGCTCCTCTGCCATACGCTTTGTTAGCGTAGTAATCATTGTTCTGCTACCATCTTCTAAACACTTATGTATCTCTTCGATAACTCTATCTATCTGATTATCTGTCTTTACAACCTCTATTTCAGGATCTAAAAGCCCCGTTGGACGTATAAACTGCTCTACGACAAAACCCTCACTTTTGTTAAGCTCATAGTCTGCTGGCGTGGCACTCACAAAGACAGTTTTGCCCATCATATTTTCTAGCTCTTCAAACTTTAGTGGGCGGTTATCCATAGCCGAAGGTAGCCTAAAACCATAATCTACAAGGTTTCTTTTGCGTGAATAGTCGCCACCATACATTGCACGTGTTTGAGGTATTGTAACATGACTTTCATCTATAAATAGAAGGTAGTCACTTGGAAAGTAGTCCATTAAACAGAAAGGTCTACTACCTGGGCTACGACCATCAAAATAGAGCGAGTAGTTTTCAATACCCGAACAGTACCCCACCTCTTTAATCATCTCAATATCACTTTCAACTCTATGCTTTAAACGCTTTGCATGAAAAGACTCGTTGTTTGCCTCTAACTTATTTAGCTGTATATCTAAATCATCTTGTATTTTACTTATTGCATCGCTGATACGCTGACGAGTAGTAACAAAAATAGATGCAGGATGGATACTCACCTCCTCTACACTCTCTAAAACTTTTTTGGTGTTAGGGTCTATTTTATCAATACTCTCTACCTCATCATCAAGAAACTGTACTTTATAACAAACATCATCATAGGCAACATATATGTATACTGCATCTCCCTGCACCTTAAATGTACCTCTTTTTGTATCAAGATCACTACGTACATATAACCCATCAGAGAGCTTAAGCAACAATTTGTTGCGCTCTATACGATGACCTATACGTATTGTTACAGTATTATCATGAAAATCGGCAGGGTTACCTATTCCATACATACACGACACCGACGACACAACAATCACATCACGACGACCAGACAGCAATGTTGATGATGCGCTAAGACGATGCTTCTCTATCTCATCATTTATAGATAAGTCTTTTTCAATATATGTATTAGTAGACGGCAGATATGCCTCAGGCTGGTAGTAGTCGTAGTATGAAACAAAATACTCAACAGCATTTTCAGGAAAAAATGCCTTAAACTCAGCATACAACTGAGCTGCAAGTGTTTTGTTATGACAGAGTATAAGGGTAGGGGTATCAAGATTTTCTATAACATTAGCCATAGTAAAGGTTTTACCTGACCCAGTAACGCCCCAAAGCACAACTTTATCACTCTCTTCTTGCGATAAAGTTTGTACCAACTCTGCTATTGCTTGTGGTTGATCGCCTGTTGGGGCGAAGTTAGAAACTAATTTAAAAGACATAATAGATTATATATGCTACAAAGATACACAAATATTGCCACTCATCAAATCATATAATGAGAACTTATCTGTGTTGCGTTATAATAATTGCATTTTGAGCAGATGTTAGAACAAAATGACCTACTTTACAGATCAAAACAGGCGTATTTTATATACTGTAACTCAGCATATTAGCTATTCAATACAGCATCTGAATCTACATCTACAACCATTTTAGTGTATTTATACCCTAACTTACCAAGTATTACAGACACTCCGACCTTAAAAATAATTTTCACTACAATAGAGAAGCAATAAAAAGCCTCTTTGCTCTGCGGTGCTATACCCTCTTTGCGGATTAACGCCTCTGCTAGATATGCACAACTACGAAGCACCTCTTCAAGCTCAGTGGCCTCTTTAGACTCAAGCTCTAAATTTAGCATCTCTTCAAGTATATACTCATCCATATTATCAAACCCTCGAGGCGCTTGAAAAAGTGAATATAGATCGCTACGCTTAGCATAGCTCTCCCAATCGGCATCCCACAGCGAGGCAACACCCATACCTAAAAAGCCAGCCCAGGCAATTGCAACTGTTGGGTACTCGATAATTTCGGGTACTGCATCTGCCATATACTCAGGAGCTATTTTAACCCAAAGCTCATCTAGCTCTTCGACAATCAATAAATTATCGGTTATAACACCCTTTCCTTGACAATATTTAACTAGTGCAGACTCTATTTTGTCCTCAAATTGAGCATAAAACTCTATGTTATTGTTCATTATTATCTTATTAAGTTTTTAATTAGGCTAATTCGCAAAACCTCGGTTTTGTGAATTAGCCAGCTCCCGAAGGGAGC
>CAMQVM010000037.1 GCA_947038135.1 uncultured Rikenellaceae bacterium | reverse complement strand
ATCAGTGTTTTATAGCCTATTAATGGTGAATTATTGTATTATGCGAATCTCCCTAAATAAGATGATTACAGATGTTAGATATCATAAACACCTCTCTTAAAGGTAGCTAAAGGGTGAAAATAGGAAGGTTGTAAATAGTACTACTACTGGCAAGTGGAATAATATGTTAATCTCTATTTTTGTAGCTGTAAGAGTACATTCAAACTCTTACAGCTTAGTTGGTGTGAGTTACCTCATTCTACTCTTGCACTGGGCGCACTGCACACCCGGTAGAACGATATAGATCACTGCCGAGCAAGTCATTAGTGCTTATCTCCAATACCATCGCTCTTTGTTTTTTCGACGAACTACTCCACGTGAGCGAAAATCTACCAATATCTATGCATTCTCCAGAGGATGAACTGCGATAGCCAGAAGCTACTATAAATGTATTTGCATTGTCAGTAACAAGAACGCCACCATTTGCTGGGGTAGTCACCCAATTGTTCTTATCAAGAGCGAATTTAATTCCACTCCAATTTTCACCCCACGGTATTCTCAAGCCACGTGGGCAAGGGTCAAAAATGGTCTTTGTTCCTTTTTCTAAAGTAGTAACTGAAGTATTCCAACGTCTACTGGTAACTGCATCTGCATCTATGCCAGTACCCACCCAATCATGATCTATATAGAAAGTAAATGGATTTTGAATCGCTAAGGCAATAGAGCCATCTCGTATTTTATTAAGATTTAACTGTGCTCCATCGATATTCGCAGGTGTGTAAATCGTAGGTTCTTCGCCAGTGGCTGTTACACTATTAGGAAATGCGTCTTTACGCCCCCACTGATACAGTAGACCATAAGTTTCAGCGCCAGCACCATCGATGCTCTTTGCTCCTAAGTTTCTATCCATAATCTTTTGCGTGCTTTTAACCTCCGTAGCTGTTGATGCAACACCAGTAACTTTATCAACTGCAATATCACTGAACCATAAGTGCCAGCTCCATAGAATATCTGTACCATTAGCTTTTGTTACTGCAACAATCATATTACCACCTTTTGGGGCAACAGTTGACAAATCACTAACTGTAATTAACATATTTTTTTCAGTAGCATTAACCATTGGAGTTACTAAACCATCATATTTAAAATCTGACCATATAACTTTAATCTGCATATCTGGGTTAGAAGCGATAGTGTTATCTAAATTGTTTCCTGCATAAAGAGATGCAGCATCAGTGTTAGCCCAATAGTCATCAATACGCTCGATAGACAGCTTATGTGTTACATTAACTGTTAGAGGTATAATATATGAGTTTGCACGCTTTGTTTTACCTTGCTCTCCTTTGTCTAATTCATACTGCACTCTATCAATTAAATTAGCACTGCCCCCAGTAATCACATCACCAGCAGTCCAATTATTAACTACAATCTCGTCTGAAAGGGTGATTTTGTCTTTACCAATTCTTAGTTTTATACTGTTTGCTGTACCTTGTGCAAATGTATGGCCACTTACAGGAGTTGGGTAATTATACGTTTCGCCGTTGCTCATATTGATTGACACTAATTTTGAGCCAGCAACTACTGTCTGAGGTGATATGATAACTGTATAGTTATTATCTGCGCCTTTGCTTGCTAGTACTTCTACTGCATTGCCAGTTGATGTAGCTACTCCTGACATCGCATTGTATGTTACAGCTGTTTGTCCTTTAACTGCTACACCAGTAACCGTTACGCTTTGCCCCTCAAATTCATCGGCAATTGCAATGGCAATATTTAACTGCGTCATTTTATGCTTGAAATCAATATCAACAGCATTTTTTGTAGTCAGGCTACTACCCGGTACAAAAGCTTCGTTTGTGTAGCCCACAAGGTCGCTAGATAATAAACCTACACTTTGGTCGGCTGTTGCTGAGAACTTGATAGCTGTTAAATCTGCTTGCTCGGCTACATAAGGAGCATAAGCGTAGATTTTTGCTGGTGTCTCTGCATCTTTCCAAAGCATTGTAGTTGCCGTTGACCAATCAGTGTTTTTGGCCCACTCAACGTTAGTTTTTGTATTGCCGTCACCCGCTCCATAATCTACCGAAAGACTAAGGTTTACACCCTCGTAAGGTGTTTGGGCTGCACGTGTATTAAGTGCATCAATATTTGTATTGATACGAACCACTCCATCTGCTGGGTAGTTCGTGTTAGAGTTGTTATTCTCTTTCTGACACCCTACCATCAGTATAGCCGATAGGGATAGTATTGATATTGTTTTTTTCATTATGTCTTAATTTTTTAATCGGTTGCGATATTGACTCTCTATTGCCTAGAGCAATAGGGAGAATAATTAAATAATATAAATTTGCGATTAAGTAAGCGCAATCAAATTTATTTGAACTTCTGAGCGCTAGCAAATTATGCAATACGCTCGACTTGGTTTGCTTTTTACTCTTGTACTGGACGTACTGGATACCCATAAGCACGACTACAATTAGCTCCAGGAGAAATATAGGAAGCGTGAAGTGATAAACAATACCCATTATGAAGAGTTGGTTCCTGCTTATGACCAGCTCCACTCCACATAGCCACATAACTGCCAGACATCATTAACTTTCCAGCTGAAACGTGGCGATTACCAGTACCTGGAAAAAAAGCATTGGTTTTATTATACACAGATCCTGAAGTTGTAGTTTCAGAACTTTTTTGCCACGTGAATGGACTCATCTCATCTCTTTTAAAACCACTAAAATTAGCCCCCCAAGGCATTCTCCAGCCACGTGGACATGGGTCATAGATGGTCTTTGTTCCTTTGTAATCAGCAGAACTACCAGTACCACCTGTCGTATTCCAACGTGTATTACCTTTTGAGTAAGCACGTAGCCCAATCACTAATCCCAGGAGCAACTACATAGAAAGTAAATGGATTTTGAATAGATAAGGCAATAGAGCCATTTGACGCTGTATTAAGAATTAACTGTGTACCATTAATATTTGCAGGTGTGTAAATCGTAGGTTCTTCGCTAGCTGATGTTGCACTACCAGGAAATCCGTCTTTACGTCCCCACTGATATAGTAGACCATAAGTCTCAATACCTGGACCGTTATAGCTCGTTGCTCCTAAGTTCCTATCCATAATGTTTTGACCGCTTGGTAGTGGAGTAGCTGTTTTTGAGATATGAGTGATAGGATCAATTGCAATATCACTGAACCATAAGTGCCAGCTCCATAGAACATCTGTGCCATTTGCTTTTGTTACTGCAACAACCATATTACCACCTTTTGGGGCAACAGTTGATAAATTGCCAACTTTGATAGCCATACTTTTCTCTTTAGAGCTAACAATTGGAGTTACTAAACCATCATATTTGAAATCTGCCCATAAAATTTTAATTTGCATATCTTGGTTAGATGCAATAGTGTTAGTTGCATCGTTTCCTCCGTAAATAGCATCTTCGCTAGTCCAGTAATCATCAATGCGCTCGATAGATAGTCTGTGTGTTACATCATCTGCTAAAGGTAAGATATATGCGTTTGCACGATTTTTTTTGCCTTTTTCTCCTTTATCTAAATATAGTTGCATTGAATAAGGATCAATCTCAGTGTTGCCATTAATCTCTTTACCAATAGTCCAATCGTCAACTGTAATATCACTTGCAAGTGTAACAGTGTCTTTACCTATTCGTAGGTTGATTACGTAGGCTGTTTCTTGTGCAAATGTGTGACCACTTGTTGGAACTACATACTGATAGACATAGCCATTGCTCAATTTTATTGTTAGTAATTTTGCACCAGCAACTACTGTCTGAGGTGCTATTATAGCACTATAGTTGTTGCCTGCACCGTTTGACCTAATAGCTACTGCATTTGCCTCTGTAGTTTGATCGGTTAGTATAGACATAACTGCATCTTTATCTAAAATGTCAAACCCCTCTTTATATGGTGCATAGGCAAAGATTGTAACCTTATCTGATTCATTTCTCCAAAGCATCGTTTGGTCTGTATTCCACGTGCTACCTGTTTTGGTTGCCTTCACATTGGAATAATTGTAGCTGGGGCTACTAGATGCTAGCACAGTTATACCAAACTCTTTAAGGTTGCTAGTTGTTGCAGACACACGGGTAACTAGAGAGTCAACTCCTGCCGACACTCTGATAATGTTGTCTGATGGAAGTATATAATTAACTTCCTCTGTCTTATCGCACGCCACGAAACCTGGTAGGATTAGAGATGCTATAAGAAATTTCTTCATTTTTATAATTTTTTTTATTATTATTCTCAATCGTTTTGTAAATGGTGTGACCCTGTTAAGCTAACCTGTCTGTTTTACTTTTTTTCGCCTTATGTCTGTTTAATTTTCCAGGGCACATTGAACTTTATCTGCGAGAGTTTTATTTTGTGTAAAAAAAAGATATGAAAACAGAATAGAAAGTTGTTCTTTAGTTGCTATTATTTTTCTTTTTGCATATTATTTTTACTAATCTTTTTGTAATAATTAATGTATTGTTTTTTCACTCAATTTATGGTCTAAATCAAAGCACTAATTGTTGAATTGCATTCATCTCAAAAACATAGACTATTGAATGGTATATTTGCATTGATACACGAAATTACATGAAAGGTTACTACTATCCAAATAGCCTTCGTTATTTTATCAATGTTTTGTTGTTCTCGGCAAAAATTGCTATTCTAGGCAATGAAATTGCTGTTTTCGGCATTTTATTTTTTATGTTTCAGAGGCTTTTCTCGCTTCGATAATCAATTTTATTGTTATTATTTGAATAAAATTCTTAACATTTCACTTTGTCAGGACGTATTGAAATGCTATGAATAGAGGCGATGACTACTACTCAGATAATATGGATTTGTTTGTTATTTTATAAGCGTTTTCATTATGGGTATTCAGTTTACTACTTGTTTTTATTAGATAGCAATGAGAGTGGATACCTTTAAACTGTTTTTTGTAAAAAATGTACTGTTTATAGTAAAAAAATAACTACTTTTGTAGTATCGTTCTATTTAAAAAGAACGACACAATAATTTATTGATTTGTAATAAATTATATGTAAATATTAAAATCAGAATGTTTCAGAAAATCGTTATTTTAACCCATTGACGCATATAACTAATACACTATCAATAGAATAGTTATAAGTGATCTGAAAGAACGCTGAAATATTTGCAGTAAATAAGAGAGGTATTGATACGATAATAGTATACAAAAAATAACAAATAACTATGGAGAAAAAAATAACTGCAGATGATAAATTAGATCTAAAAGAGCTATTAGCTTATAAATACACGTCTGATTTAACCTCTGGATTTCATTATCAAGAACTACCAATCAATGCCTATGAGACAAGTCGTGTATTAGAGCAAAATGCAATTGTTTTTATTATAGCAGGTAGTTGTTCGTTCAGTTACGATCACTATGTCAATAGAATTTTTTTTGCAGGCGATATGCTCTTTTTTCCGAAATCTGCAATAGTAACAGGAGTTGTTTTAGAAGCTACAAAGTTTTTATATATGACCTTTGATGTGCCTCTCAGCCCCAGTGATAGGAAATATATCCAGCAGCAGTGGATAATGGCTAAAGATATAACATACGATTTCACTCCATTGAAGATGAATTATTCGATAGGTGTTTTTGTAAATTCATTGATTCACTTACTGCATAATATAGATGATTGTTCAGACCTACATGATATTAAACATAGAGAGGTGTTTATACTATTGCGTCGACTTTACACTAGGGAGCAATACACTGAGTTCTTTCATCCTATAATCGGAAAAAGCTTTAATTTCAAAAATTTTGTACTTGAAAACTATATTAACTGCTATAACTTAAAAGAGCTTATAGAGCACTCGGCGATGTCTCGTAATACTTTTATGCGAAAATTCAAAAAGGAGTTTGGAGTGTCTGCATATCAGTGGATTCTGAAACAAATGTGTAATAGAATTCAACATAAAGCCTCACAACCAGACGTAACTGTAAAAGAGATAATGAGTGAGGTTGGAATAGATAGTTATTCGCATTTCAATAGAATTTGTAAAAGATACTTTAACCAAACACCAAGAGAGCTTATTACACATTGTCAGAGCGATATATCTATAAAATAAAAAAATTACACAAGTGTTGCATATTGAGATAAAATAGGTGCTTTTAGACAACAAGTGTTTAAATTAAATAATTTACCTTTGTAACTTATTATTTAACTCAGATTCAAGCAAAATAGTATATTCAGGCAGTATGTAGTTTTTTTACCAATAGAACTACACTTGTACTTATTTAATTGAACAGAATTGGAAATTTTATATGTCGACATATATAATCTTTACAGCATATAATATGGCAGTGAGATAGAATATACATCGGAAGAAGGATACTATAAGTATAAAAAGGGAGCTACGATAGTCGTCTGTATGTTAGAGTAGGTATTGAATTAGCAGATACTTTTTTAACTGTTAGGTATAGGCAAAGGTTATGGTTACAAATGATGTTGGAGGCTGGAATGATACAACAACAGGTAACTATGAATAGGTTTTAAACGGTTTTAATATTTAAACCATACCATCGAGTTATGGGGCGTGATTTTGCATAGCTCACAATGTTCACGATACTAATAAATAAAAGATAATAGCAGATGAGAAGATTAGTAACAACATTAGCATTAATGGCATTATTATTTGAAAAATGACAATAGGAAATACAAACCCAAATGAAAAATTTAAACAAGTTATAAACTTTAATTCAGCTGCATTAGCGAGTTAAATTCATTATTTATCCCTTTTTCTATGTTATATAAAACAAATAATTACATTCTGTTAACTGTTGATCAGTCTGAATTAACAGAATCTTTGCTATCTCCTAATGTTCAATCACTGATAGGGCGTAGCTTATTAATACATTGTTTAAAAGAGGCAGGAGTATACAATGAATACCCCGTTTATAGCTATGGACCTTTCAACAAACCATACCTTTCAAACTACCCAGGTAGGTATTTCAATATTAGTCACTGTGTAAAAGCTGTGGTTTGCACTTTATCTCTCCAAGAGATAGGAGTGGACGTTGAAGTTATTGATGCTGATAATTTAGAATTAATGAGTGAGGTACTTAACGATGTCGAAATCAATAATGTTGTAGATAGTAACGACCCAAAACGTACATTTTGTCAATATTGGACAAAAAAAGAAAGTTTGCTGAAATGTTCTGGTGCAGGGATAAGCACGAATTTAAAAAATGTGTTAAATCAAGACAAATATGAATTTCATCAATTTAGTAAAGTAGGTTATGAAATATGTGTATGTGTCAATAAATTAACTTCTGAATCCAACTCTTATTAAATGGGAATTACACGAAATTCATACTTGGTAAACAAAGTATTTAAGCAGTATATACTAATTAACATTATGACCTCCCTAGCATTAAGCTTAGGAGTTATTGTTGATAGTATCATTGTAGGTAACCTTTTAGGGGATAAGAGTCTGGTGGCTATTACCTTATCTATGCCAGCTATCCTACTATTTGGAATGTTGTCAGCTTTAATTAATGGTGGTGGCTCTGTACTAGCAACCATTGAAATAGGAAAAGGTAATTACAATAAAGTAACCCAGATTTTTACCACCGCAATGGTTTTAAGTATCATAGCTGGACTGCTTCTTTGTCTGCTTGGAGTTGTTTACATTGATCAAATAGTGGCTATATTATGTAGTGAGGAGTCTGTTGCTCCTTTAGTGAAGTCGTATATTTCGATAGTACTTTACACCGCCCCAATTTATTTATTGTTTTCATGGATATGTAGTTTTTTGCGTATTGATAGCGCTCAAAAAATAGTATTTATCTCGCTTGTTACGGCTAATGTTATAAATCTTATTCTTGATTATTCCTTTATTAAGTTCTTCGGTTTTGGTATCGAAAGTTCGTCTATTGCCAGTGCTATAGGTTTTTTTATAGGATTTATGACAGGTCTGTTTCATTTTAGGAACAAAGGAAAATTATTGCGTCTTAGCTCTTTATCTCCATTAAAGGAGTGGCATAAGTCATTAGTAGTCGGTTTTCCTATGGCAATAGAGTCTTTATCCGCTGCATTTATAGTACTATTTCTCAATCATACAATTGGTGTAGAGTTGGGTGTTTTGGGCCTATCAATATTGGCTGTTTGTTCTCATATGTTGTCTTTGGCGGGTCTTTTTACAGGAGGTGTTTTTCAAACAATGCAACCTCTTTGTGGTGTGCTATTTGGTAATGATGACCATTCAGGAATTCAGTTTTCTATACGAACAGCTTTTATTTTCTTGTTAACTGGTTTAGTTGCGGTTACTATTTTTGTTGAACTGTTTCCTCTTCAATTTGCCTCTCTTTTTGGTCTAAATGTTATTGAACACGATCAAGTAATATCGGATGCTATACGTGTTTTTGCCTTTACTATTCCTATTTCAGGAATCGTAGCTTTGCTTAGTTCTCTTTATATCATAATGCGAGAAGAAAAAAAAGCTATTATTATTACAATCATTAATTCTTTTATTATTATTCCTATCATTTATATATTAAAAGATGTGGAAGGAATTTATATATGGGGCTCTTTTGCTCTGAGCGAGCTGATTACTTTTTTCTGTATTCTTTATTTGAAAATACCAGTTATTTCAACGAGAAAAGTTTTACCTCATAATAATAATATACTGGACGTAAGCCTTAATAATACGGTTAAAGATATAACTGAATTTGATGAGCGACTTACTATTTTCCTGCGTTCCAATCGACCTCCAGATGTGTTAGATGACCGTATATTGGAGATTCATTATGACATTATGAAGAGTCTAAATACCTCTGCACACTGGCGCAATATTGATATAATTGTAAAAATAAACGACGATGATATTAGGTTTATATCTAAAGATGATGCTCCATATCACTCAGAATACACTTGGGTTTTAGGGCAAAACAACCGCTTATTTAACTATACATTTAAGAATTAAAAAAATAAAAAATAAAATATAACATCATGAATACATTCCCTCTATTAAAATCCCAACTAGCCATTTATTATGAGTGGGCTATGAATCCTACATCAACAGAATATAACTTACCTGTTTTGACTCAGTTCCCATCAGATATGAGTGCCGAGTCAATTAAGCGAGTATTGATAGATATTGCCGAGCATCATCAGCAACTATATACACGATACAGGCTAGATGATAACGGAGATATATGTCAATATATCGATAAAGATAGCTATGTTATTGATATTATTCAAACTACCGAAGATAAAATAGCAGATATAAAAGCCTCTTTTGTTAGGTCATTTGATATTTTAAATGAATCTGTGTTTAGGGTGAAGATAGTAGAGACAGAGCAGTATACTTATTTGTTTAAAGATAGCCATCATATTTCGATTGATGGTATGGCATATCTATACTTTCAAAAAGAGTTTGAGCGAGCCTTCAAAGGGCGTAAACTAGTTGGGGAGATAATGACCCTCGAAGATTCTGTTTTACAAGAGAATTTGGTAGAAGCATCTAACGGATTGTCTGAAGATATAACGTATTTTCAAAATTTATTATCTAATGCTCCATCTACCTCTTTTCCTGTTAGAATCAAAACAGAGAACAGTGTTGGTCAAGTAGATAAATACAATATAGAGAAAGAAGCTATTTTAGGTTTTTGCAAGGATCAAAAAGTTGGTCTTAACTCACTGTTAACAACAGCTCTATCGCTTGTTATTAGTAGTTTTAGTGGCGAAAAGTCAGCTCTGCTGGGCGTAGTTCATCATGGAAGAAAGAGCAAAGATTATTTTTCAACTTTAGGGATGTTCGTTCGTACCATGCCTTTAGTGTTATCTGTTGATGGAACTAAAAATATTGTAGATCAAATAAGAGAGAATCAACTTGTACAAGATGAATTATTTACACATCAAACGATCTCTTTAAGTGAGATAATTCAAAATGTAGGAGTCGATTTATCTATACGTTTTGCTTACCAAAAAGTACTTAAGAATACATTTCCACTATCTCTTTATACAGAGCGACTACCAGTTGA
The DNA here is from genome assembly GCA_947038135.1 of uncultured Rikenellaceae bacterium. GTDB lineage: Bacteria > Bacteroidota > Bacteroidia > Bacteroidales > Rikenellaceae > CAMQVM01. The sequence goes on along the minus strand of CAMQVM010000037.1, from coordinate 261 downwards.
TTTTTATAATGATCTTCAGATTGAAGTATTTGAATATGATGATTCATTCGAGATTCTAGCCACTTATTCAAAAGATTGGTATGATGAGAAATTTATCAATACTCTTTGTAAGTCCTATATTTTATGCTTAAATAATATCGCATCTTCTTCCGATAAGTGTTGCTCGGAGATAAGCCTTATCTCGGACGAGGAGGCTCAAAACCAGTTGTCTTTATCTTATGGTGGCGAGTTGTTATATGATAAATCATCTACTTTCGTCGA
>CAMQVM010000036.1 GCA_947038135.1 uncultured Rikenellaceae bacterium | reverse complement strand
CACTTGGTGCACTATACTCATCAAATTCAATATCTAATAGTAGCGTGCCTAACAAAAAGTAGCTACCTATGTCTTTATTTATAAGCATAGAGCTCTTTCCTACCCACCCAAGACCACTTTTTTCAGCCCAATATCGCTCAAGCACAGGGGCCGAGTCGCTAAACGCTCTAGCTGCTACTGGCGAACCATACCTCTCTTCAATATTGCAATGCAGCGTGTTAAGTAGCTCCTTTATAATATAATGGTAATCAGCAAAATGTGCATAACTGGCAATGGGATTAGGCAAAAGCGTGTCGAGCGTATGGTAGCTTATACCACACACCACAATACTCTTAACCTCAAGCTCAGGAAATGCCGAAGGATTATATCGTAGTTCTTTATTATTATTCATCCAGTTTAGAGAGGCCGACATCCCTTTTGATATCCACTTCTCAACATTAGATACTATATTATTATCTACTGGCTCTGCTTTTACGATGCCACATAGGTCAAAACCTATCTCTGAAGACTTATTTATTGTGTAATTATGCAATATTTCGTTTTATGGTAGGTTATTTGTAAATTATTGTTTATCATTGTAGATGTAAAAGTAATAAAAAAAATTAAATATGAAGCAAAATAACCATCAAACACAGCTATCGAAGATCAAAATAAGCAATATTATATACCCGATATTGATAGGTTTAGGAGTTGTAGCATATCTTATCTGGAAAGAGTTTGATATTGCAGCATTCAACACTTTAACATTTAGTGGTAAAACCGTAGTGGCGATATTGCTAGCTCTGTTATGTATGTTTGGTCGTGATTTCGGCTATATTGTACGTCTTAGGGTATTGTCGTCTAATGAGCTATCGTGGCTACAAGCATTTAGGGTTATTATGCTTTGGGAGTTTACATCTGCCATTACGCCCTCGGCTATTGGGGGAACAAGTTTTGCAATAATATATGTACATAAAGAGGGGCTTAATATAGGTAAAAGCTCATCTATTGTGCTGCTTACCTCTTTTTTAGATGAGCTATATTTTGTTATTATGTTTCCTCTGCTTATTGCGGTGATTGGAGCAGATACCCTTTTTGGCAACGTTGCATCCGAGCAGATGAGTGTAGAGGGGAGCATTGTCACTGCTGCATTTATTGGATATGGGCTAAAAACACTCTATACGCTATTTGTATCTTATGGGCTATTTATTAACCCTCGTGGATTTAAGTGGTTTCTGTTTCAGCTATTTAAAATAAAACCACTACGTCGCTGGCGCCGAAAGGCTGTAAAGGTGGGTGTTGAGATTGAAGATAGCTCTAAGGAGATAAAAACCAAAGATTTTAAATTTTGGCTAAAGGTGCTATCTGCTACATTCTTATCGTGGAGCTCACGCTATTTGGTTGTTAACGCTATTCTATTCGGGTTTTTTGTGGGCACTGATAACCTTCTGCTTTTTGCACGTCAGCTGGTTATGTGGATCATGATGCTTGCTACACCAACACCTGGAGGTAGCGGATTTGCAGAGTACCTGTTTAAAGAGTACCTTAATGATTTTATACCACTTCCATCTTTGGCGATAATAATGGCGCTATTTTGGAGGCTAGTGACCTACTACCCTTACCTTATTGCAGGGGCTATAATATTTCCTCGTTGGATAAAAAGCAAATTTGCTAAAGCCGAAAAATAGATAGTATAATAAAAATAGTGATATGAAAAAACAGTTCTGTAAAGTAAGATGTGAAAACAACTCAACCGAAATATTTGTAGAGGCAGGGACTACGCTTCTTGATATGTTGAAAATGGTAGATCTTAATAGTGAACACCGATTTATTGCAGCTTATGTAAATAATGAATCTAAAGACCTAAACTACGTAATATATGAGAATAAATGTATCTATTTCATCGACATAACCCACTTTGAAGGGTATAAAGTTTATGAAAGGACGCTAAATTTTCTACTTGTAAAGGCATCACGTGAGCTATTTCCGAGCTATGACCTAAAGATAAAATACTCTATTGCACACGGTTCATATTTTGAGCTTGAAGGATTAGAGGTATCTGATGTTATTGTAAAGCAGCTTAGTGGAAGAATTAAAGAGCTGATAAATGCCGACCTGCCGATACTACGAGATAAAATGTATCATAAAGAGGCTGATGATATATATGAGAAGCAAGGTATGCAAGATAAAAGACGCCTGCTTCACTCCAACCCACACCTATACACCACCATAAATCAACTGGGCGACCTGCACTCCTATTTTTATGGCACACTAGCACCTAGCACAGGTTATATATCACTCTTTGATATCCAATCATTCTATGATGGCTACTACCTTATTTCACCGAGCAAATCTAAGCCCGATGAGATATCGCCACTTATAGATAGCACAAAGATATTTGATGTTATGTGCCGCCACAAAAAGCTCTTAGAGGTGCTTGATGTAGCCGATGTAGGCTCACTTAACCAGCTTATAAATAGCGGTAAGAGCAACGAGCTGATTCGTGTAGGTGAGGTGATACAAGAGAACACTTTTTCATACCTAGCCCATCAAGTAAACAATAGGTGCGAGCAGGGGGTAAAGCTAGTGCTTATATCTGGTCCATCATCGAGCGGCAAAACCACCTTTAGCAATAGGCTAACTATACAACTGATGGTTTTTGGTTATAAACCATTAGTGATATCGATGGATAACTACTTTGTAAATAGAGTAGATAGCCCCTTAGATAGTGAGGGTAACTACGATTTCGACACGCTAGAATCTTTAGATATAGACCTATTTAACAGCCATATAGATAAGCTTGTTAATGGCGAAACTGTTGAAGTACCACACTACAACTTTGTAACAGGTGAGCGTGAGTGGCATGGTACTAACATGACACTTGGCGATCGTAACATACTAATTATCGAGGGTATCCATGTATTGAACCCACGACTTACCAGCACTATTGCTAGCGATAAAAAGTTTAAGATATATGTATCAGCGCTAACAACTATCTCGCTAGACGACCACACACGTATGAGCACCACCGACAACAGATTAATAAGGCGGATTGTCAGAGACTCAGCATATCGTAACCACTCTGCCGAACAGACACTAAAGCGCTGGGCTAGTGTTAGACGTGGTGAGCATAAATATATATTTCCGTTTCAAGACAATGCCGACTACCTTTTTAACACCTCTCTATTCTTTGAGTTTTCGGTGCTTAAAAAGTATGTTCTACCACTTTTGTTTGCTGTACCTAATACAGCACGTGAGTATAGCGAGGCACGTAGGTTACTATCTATATTAGATAATTTTGTGTCAATTGACTCTGAAATGATACCACCTACCTCGATTATTCGAGAATTTATTGGCGGTAGTAGTTTTGATTATTAATCACCTATATAACTGGTTATTAGATTTATAGTGAAATATAAAGATATTTATCTATAATATCAAATAAAAAAAAGCAGTTTTTTTCTGCTTTTTTTTTGCTTTGTAAATATTAATTCATATATTTGCGGTGTATTAATGCACTAACACACTAATAAATTAAAGCCAAATATTATGATAAACTCTAATAAGCTTACCTTTAGCTATAAAAAGGGCAATAGAATATTAAGTGATATATCGTTTTCGATAGAGCCTGATCAAATTTACGGTATTCTAGGAGATAATGGAGTTGGTAAAACAACTTTGATACAGTTAATGTGTGGGTTATTAAAACCTGACAGCGGCAAAATAAGCTATGGAGATATCGAGATGTTTTCGCACAGTGCAAAGGTTATCGAAAATATATTTATTGTTACAGAAGAGCCAATGTTACCCGCCATAACATTAAAAAATTATATTAAAGCAACAGCACCTTTCTATCCAAAATTCAGCAGCGACGACATGAGCCGCTACCTTGAAGCATTTGAAGTGAGCGAAGATATTCATCTTAAATCGCTTTCAATGGGACAGAAAAAGAAGGTGATATTAAGCTTTGCATTAGCTACTAACGTATCAGTTTTATTGATGGACGAGCCTACAAATGGGCTTGACATATCAGGCAAGAGCCACTTTCGCAAATTTATATCGTCATATATGGAGGTAGAGGGTCGTAGTGTAGTTATCTCGACTCACCAGCTAAGAGATGTAGATGCGCTACTAGACCATATTATGATATTGCGTGGTGAAAACTTACTTATTGACAATACGATTGAGTTGATTAACAGAGCTTTAATCTTTGAGTTGATAGATGGAGGAGCAGTTCCCCAAAACTTTATTTTTGCTCAACCATCACCTGCTGGCTATATAGTAGTACGAGATAGAAGCAAGGTTGTTGACCAAGGTCTTAATATTAACAGAGAGCTTGAGGTAGATATTGAACAGTTCTACCAAGCATTTAAAGAGAAGCCAACAGAGGTATTAGCAGCACTAAGTGCAGTGTCAGAGTAATTTAGCATAACTATTAAATCAAATTATTATGAGTCTAATTAATCTTAGCAATATAGAGTCTCTTTTAAGAAGAGATTTTATATTATCGAAGAAAAAATATATAATTGGTGGAATAATTTTCTCATCTGCTATTATTTTAGCATTTATTTTCAACAGTTTGAGTTTGAGTTTGAGTTTGAGGACAGAGATGCAATATTGCATAAAGACCTCCTTTCATTTTGCTACTGTATATACTATCATTTTCGCTTTAATGGGTATATTATTTTTGGGTAAGATAATTAACAAGCAGTCATTGATGAATCTTTTAATGCTTCCTGTTACCCGTTTAGAATACTTTACATCACGTATAATAATATGTACAACATCCTTTTTATCATATATATTGATCTATCTGATACTCGATTATCTATATGTAGCAGCTAGCCCTTTGTGGATGAGTGACAGTAAAATTGTGCTTCAAAATTTTAGTTTTAGTGATCTGATTGCCTCAACGACCTCAAAACCCCTGTATAACGGTTCATATATGTGGCAAAACAGTGGTGAATTTTGGAACACCATAGCTGTCTTATTTGGTATTCAGGGGTACATTGCTTTTATGTCTGTATTATTCCCTATTAAAACAATCCAAAAAATATTATTATTTAATTTAGCATTAGCCTTGGGAGTATTTATATTGTTAGTTATCATATCAACGATATTTAATTTTGAAATACAAGATTTGACTAATTTATTTGATAATTCATCAGATAGTGGAGCTAGCAAATATATAGTGCCAATTATGTTTAGTGCAACAGGGCTACTCTTTTGGGTGTTATCATACTATCGTTTTAAAAAGCTTGAGATAATAAATCGCTTATAAGTGAATCATGAATCTTAGGAGTCTAAAAGCGTCTATTACAAATTTTAGAGCTATACATCAATGTAAAAATAATATTAAAAATTATGAGTTTAATTCGAATTAATTACATAAAGCTTCTATTAAAAAGAGACTTTATCTTGAATAAAAAAAGGCATGCTATATTCTTAGTTATCTTCTTTTCCGCAATTATAGCAGCATTTTGTTATAACAACTATAATCTAGAACCACACAAGGTGTATAGTAACCACACATTAGATCTTGTGATCTATTTTGCCTATGCGTTTACTTATTTTGCTGGATTATTTTTGATGAATGGGTTTGCAAATAAAGAGACTCGAATTAGCCTATTAATGCTTCCCACAAGTAGATTAGAGTATTTTATATATAGGCTAGTTAAAGTGGCGTGCGCATTTATAGTTGCATCATTACTATTTGTAATGGCAGATTATATATATGTTGGCATTAGCCCACTATGGATAAGCGAAAATGGTGTTGCACTGCATTCTTTCCACTTTAGCGATATTTACAGCGGAGCAACTGAATATATCAGAGCAGAGAGTAGTTTTTGGTCACACGAAATGACATTATCGAGCGAATTATTTTCGTTATCTTCAACCTTTGCTTCATTGTCGTTTATTTCTATCTTTTTTCCTTCTAAAACTATCATAAAGTATTTATTGTTTGCTATAGTGATGGGCGCTTTATTAATAACCGCTGCAATAATTGCAATTTTAATTGATAACACTTTAATAACTCATCTTGTAGAAAATTCTCAAAATATGAACTTTGTAATGCCAACATTGGGTAATATAATATACACACTCGTCTTCATGGCTTTAACATACTATCGCTTTAACGAGTTAGAATCAATAGATCGATTATAAAAAAGAATATGAATTTTAAAGATAATAAAAGCATATATTTGCAGATAGTAGATCGTGTATGTGCACAGATACTCTCAGGTGAATATGCAGAGCAAGAGCGACTTCCCTCTGTTCGAGAGTACGCAGCAAAGGTAGAGGTAAACGCTAACACAGTAATGCGTAGTTACGACTACTTACAGTCTCGTGAAGTGATATTTAACAGACGTGGAATCGGCTATTTTGTATCAGAGGGGGCACGCCACAATATACTAACCTCTATGCGCACCGAGTTTTTAGAGGGAGAGCTATATGACTTTTTTAAAAAGATTGATAGGTTAGAGATCCCTATTAGCGATATTGTTGAGCTGTATAATAAATCTAAACTGTAACATTAAAACTACTATATTATGAAAAAGACAACATATATATTTACAGGTATCACTCTGCTCGAACTTATTTATTTAATCGTGTTTCTATTATCTCCTGCTTAGGACGATTTGCAAAATAGAGTTTAGAGATTCCGCAGCGACAAAAGTCACTAGTAGCGTATAAAGCAAGTTTTGACAGCCGTATAAATTAAGAGTAAAACGAGCTGAATATTGTTGCATTTTGGCTACAATATAACATCTTAAAACTGATGGTGTAATAAATTTTCACACCACCACCTCAATACAGTAAGTCGTGTTTAGTTGAATGCTAAACACGACCTGCTTTATTTTAATAGTCAATGGTTTACAGTTATATAATTAAACTGCAACCTCTTTAAAGCAGCACTAATCTCAGGTTTGACAACAGCAAGAAAGTATCGATTTTCACTATTACAACCAAAATAATTAACAATTATTAGGTATTCTTATAAAAAAGCACTAATTTTATATGCTTTAAGGAGAATAACAACAACTATAAAGAGTATATAAAATGCACGGTGAAACAATTTATTACCAGCCTGCCATTGAAACAATGAGCAGAGAAGAGATTGAAAAGCTACAAGTAAAGAGGCTAAAAGAGACCATTACACAGGCCACAAAGTCACCTTTTTACAGAGCAGAATACAGCAAAATCGGAGTAGATGCTAGCACAATTACTAGTATTAATGATATCCGTAAGCTTCCGTTTACCACAAAAGCAGACCTACGTGATAGCTATCCTTTTGGGTTAGTGGTCGATGGTATGAAAGATAAAGTGGTAAGGCTTCACTCTTCGAGCGGTACAACTGGGCACCCTACTGTAATATGTCATTCACAGCACGACCTCGATCAGTGGGCTATGCGTGTTGCACGCTCTTTATATATGGTGGGAGTGCGTGAAACAGATGTATTTCAAAACTCATCAGGCTATGGTATGTTTACTGGAGGCTTAGGTTTTCAATATGGAGCTGAAAAGCTAGGAGCGCTAACAGTGCCTGCAGCAGCAGGAAACACACCACGACAAATAAAATTTATTCAAGACTTCGACACAACCGTTATTCACGCTATACCAAGCTATACCTCTCGTCTTTATGAGGGTTTTGTAGAGATGGGTATAGATGTTAAAAAAGAGACAAACCTTAAAATATTGCTTATTGGAGCCGAGCCTCACACCGACGAGCAGCGCAAAAAAATAGAGGCGAATTTTGGGGCTAAGGCATACAACTCTTTCGGGCTATCAGAGATGAGTGGTCCAGGTGTTGCTTTTGAGTGCACCTACCAAGATGGGCTTCATATATGGGAAGATTGCTACATTGTAGAGATCGTAAACCCTGAGACACTTGAGCCAGTAGCAGATGGCGAGATCGGAGAGCTGGTGCTCACCACCCTCGACCGTGATGCGATGCCAATAATACGCTACCGCACCCGTGACCTAACACGTTTTATAGTGGGTGATTGCGCTTGTGGGCGCACACACCGCAGAATAGATAGGGTAAAAGGACGTAGCGATGATATGTTTATTGTTAAAGGTGTTAATATCTTCCCTATGCAGATAGAGAAGGTGTTGATGGAGTTTGAGCAGATAGGCACAAACTACCTTATAACAATAGCTAACGTAGGATCTAACGATGAGATAAAGATAGAGGTAGAGCTAAACACTATGTTTACAGACGATTACAGTAAGCTTGAAAAGCTTGGCAAAGAGATAACTCGCAAGCTTCGTGACGAGATACTTATAACGCCAAAAGTGCTGCTGGTAGGTAAAAACTCACTGCCACAACAAGATGGCAAAGCTGTAAGGGTTAGCGACCTACGTGATAAATAAGATTAAGGTTGTCTGACTAAACATAAAATAGAGTGCTGATAAATAACAGTGTATATTAGGTATGTATCAGACACTAATAAAATATATAATATGAAAACAGTAAAACAACTATCACTGTTCTTAGAGAATAAGTTTGGTAGGTTAAACGAAATATTAGAGGTGCTTAGCGGTGCTAATGTTAGCATTATTGCATCATCGGTGGCAGATACTACCGAGTATGGTATTTTACGCTTGATTACCTCTGACACCGACACTGTAGCACAAATATTTAGAGATGCAAATGTAAATGTGTTTATAAGTGAGGTAGTTGCAGTAAGTTGTAAGGCAGATGCAGTATCATTTGCGGCACAGCTTAAAAACTTTGCAAATGAGGGTGTGGTAATAGAGTATATGTATAGCTTTAGCCGAGAGCAAGAGACAGTTATGATTCTTAAGGTTAATGATATTAAGGCGGCAGAGCGTGCTGTTGAAAAATACAATATTACACTAATGTCTGAACAACAGCTCATTAAATTATAATATTTGAAACAATGAAAAAAAAGGATCTATTAGTTACTGGAATAGTGGCAATTGTGTTGCTTCCATTTTTTTTGTGCGACAGCCTTTACAGTTTTTATGCTGAAATGAATATGCATAACACCTATATCACCGCATTTATTAAGTTTGCAGTATTAGCAACTTTTGGTGAGATGCTTGGGCTTCGTATCAAAACAGGTAATTATAGTGAATTGGGGTTTGGTGTAATGCCCCGTGCCATAATATGGGGGTTTCTTGGTATATGGATTGTGGCGGCATTTAAAGTTTTTTCTACGGGTGCGCCCCTTGTAGCCGAAAGTATTGGAGTAGAGGGTATTGCTGCTGCCATGAAAGGTAGTTTCAGCATTCAAAAGCTCTTTGGGGCATTTATGATAAGTCTCATGATGAACACCACCTTTGCGCCCGTGTTTATGACTCTTCACAAAATCACTGATGCCAATATATTAAAGCATAACGGTAGCCTTAGAGCACTTATATCACCTATAAATTTTAGCGAGGCGTTATCTTCGATTAACTGGAAGATTCAATGGGGGCTAGTTTTCAAAAAGACGATACCACTATTTTGGGTCCCTATGCACACTATCACCTTTCTGCTACCTGCCGAGTTTCAGATTCTATTTGCAGCGATTCTAGGTGTTGCATTAGGTGTTATTTTATCTATTGCCTCGGTATTATCTCGTAAGTAACATCAAACTATTAAATCATATTATTATGAAAAGAATTATACTATCAGTAGTGACTCTACTTGTATTTGTAACAGCAGCTAGTGCTCAAAAAATATATGTGCGAAAAATATATAAAAAGAGAGTTAGCGAAGAGAGAACTATACAGAATATTAATGTAGCAACTGGTATCAAGGCTTATGTATATAAAGTAGATAGAGCATCAGACTCAGGGGTAGTGCTATGCTCTAAAAACGAGAATCTTAAATATTTTGAATGCTATATAGACAGGGGAGAAATGACAGTACGATATACTCCAGAGTATCTTAGAAGCATAGATAAGATTTTAGATCATAAAAACGATAAATATGTTGAGATATACACCAATAATTTTGAGAAGATCACAGCTACTTCATCAGCTAATATTGTGGTTGAAGATACTTTTGAGGTAGACGATTTAGAGGTAAAAGCGACCTCTTCAGGTGTAATAACGTTTCAACGACACCTAATTGTTAATGGAGATATAGAAGTAGCTACTACTAGCTCGGGCGATGTAATGTTTAAAGAGGTTACAGCGATAAATGATATGAAGATGGGTGCTACATCATCGTCATATATTCTACTTAAAAGAGGTAATATAAATGGTAACCTGACAATTAATGGTAGCAGTATTGCTAATATATCTATCGACAAACTAATGATTACAAATGATTTAAAAGCTAATGTTAGCTCTACCGCCAAGGTAAATATTGGCACACTTGTTTTAGAATATGGCACGATAGCACTAAATGCAAGCTCGTCGTCTGATATATATATTGAAAGAGGTGAGGTAATTAATTATACAAAATACA
>CAMQVM010000035.1 GCA_947038135.1 uncultured Rikenellaceae bacterium | reverse complement strand
GTGTATTATAGCCTATTAATGGTGAATTATTGTATTATGCGAATCTCCCTACATAATTATTGTATTTGGACTCTTTTTCTACACCTGCTAAAAAACATTTGAAATATTGACGACTCCAAACTAGTGACGATTGTTTACAAATTGATGAAATGCAAAGAATTAAGGGTATAATAAAGGTATTTGACTTCATATTTAACAAAATGCTAATTATGAAAATTATGTAGCACTTCGCAGTTATACACTTACAAATAACGAAAGAAAAACTCACAACGATTTGTTGACTTAGTTATAGATGTTAATAATATTGACATTTTGCTTTTTTGCACGATTAACAGTATACATTGTACCACCCCGAACACCGTTGTAATAACATATAAGATGCGAACTATTGTTTAACATATAGTCGTTGCGATCTAAAAATGCTCTATCATGATACTCTTTCGAGACAAGGTGAACATAATCTGCATTTTTTAATACCCAATGATAAACCTCTTGATCGTATTGACTATAATTTTTTTCTTGATCTATGAATGGAACAGCAACAACAAGCATAATATCCGGAAAAAACTCTTTCGCAAGCAGTATGAACTCTGCTACGATTAAATCGAAACCATCACTTGCTCCAACTATAAAAGTAGTGCACTCCTCTTGACGATATAGATTATATATCACTTTATGAATTTCTATTACTATCTTATGAAATATTCCAGAATTTTTGAACGTACGCTCAATTTTTGAGGTTCGGTAACCTGAAAAGGCTACGGTCTTATTTTTGTTAATCTCCACAGTGCTTGATGTTTGTTGTATTAAAACCATCGAACACCTTTAAAAAAAATAGCATGGTACTCGACATGCTCCAAATTCAGGTATCAGCAAGAACCCACAGACGAACAGACGAGCCCATGCTAAATTGTATATAGCAAGGACTACGCCTGTTTATTGTCTTAATCTAAAATTTGCTGATTTTGAATTTGAATAAACAGTAAAAAGTTAATTATAATATGTGTGTTTCTATATTTTATCTCATTATGTAATCTTAAATTTATATTATGGCACAAATATAATAAATAATTTTGAATATCATACTATTTGATGCAACAGACTCTATTATTTCTATATAGAAACACCACCACCAAAATAAATTTCAGCAGTGGTATCACTATTAGTAACATATATTTTCGCCTTGATCTGAAAAATGCACAATACGCACTTCAAACCTAAGGCCTCAACCTAAAGTTCTTTTTTCAACGAACACATTTAAAAAAATAGCATGGTACTCGACATGCTCTGAATCCAGGTATCGGCAGACCCTACAACGAACAGACGAGCCCATGCTAAAAGTATATAGCAAAGACTTCGCCTATCTATCCGTTGAATCTTAATTTTGCCGATTATGGAATCAGAATAAATAGTAAAAGGTTAATTATAATATGTGTGTTTCTATATTTTATCTCATTATGTAATCTTTAATTTATATTATGGCACAAATATAATAAATAATTCTGAATATTATACTATTAGATGCAACAGACTCTATTATTTCTATATAGAAACACCACCACCAAAATAAATTTCAGCAGTGGTATCTCTATTAGTAACATATATTTTCGCCAATAGCTAAAAATTGCACAATATACACTTCAAAGCAAAGGCATCAACCTAAAGTTCTTTTTTCAATGTATACTTAAGTATATTATAACCCAGCACACCAGCGATAATAGAGCCTAAAAGCACCCCAAACTTAGCCTGCATAAGTAAACCAAACTCCGCCTCAGTAGTGAAAGATAGCGTAGCAATAAACAAAGAGACCGTGAAACCAACACCACCCAACATAGCAACTCCAGCAATAGATTTAAAGTTAGCATTGTTAGGCATAGGCACAATCTTAGATTTTATAGCCAAGAACGAGAACACAAATATACCTACAAACTTACCAACAACCAAACCTACAAGCACTGGAAGTGCTGCACCTTCAAGATTGAGCGATATATCCATCTTTGCAAAGTCAAGCCCTGCATTAGCAAAGGCAAAAACAGGAATTATAAAGTAATACACAAAAGAGTGCAACCTATCTTCAAGATGCTGAAGTGGACTAATAACGTGGTCTGAATATGATTCTACCTTCTTTAGTAGCTCAGTCTGATTTTTAGCAAGAATAACTGTTTCACCCTTGATCTGCCCACCATCAGGAGGGAACTCATCCATGCTGCTTTTGATGCTCTGTATATATTTATGAACATTGATTGATGGACGTGTAGGCACGCAAAAGGCTACAAGAACACCTGCAATAGTAGGATGCACACCCGACTGTAAAAATAGATACCATATAACTACACCTATACCAAGATAGAAAGTAAGTGACCTAACCCCAGTTTTAGCTCCATATATAAGAGCTGCAAAACCTATAAGCGAGTATAACAAAAATTCAGGTGAGAAACTTTTAGAGTAAAACAAAGCTATAACAATGATACCTCCAATATCATCGACAACAGCCAATGCAGTAAGGAATATCTTTAAACTAATAGGTACTCTTTTACCAAGCAACGAGAGCACACCGAGCGAAAATGCAATATCAGTAGCCATAGGAATAGCAGCACCTTTTGCCACTAGCTCATTATCTGAAAGTGTCAAAAATAGAGCAATAGGAACAGCAACACCACCAATAGCTGCAATAATAGGAAGCAGAGCCTTACGAGGCGATGCAAGCTCACCTATAAGCATCTCTTTTTTAATCTCTAAACCGACAATAAAAAAGAACATAGCCATTAAAGCATCATTAATAAATTGGTGTAACGTAAGCGCATGACCACTATGCGAGAAGAGATTAAACCCTGCAACAGATAGCGACATAGGTTGGTCCCACAAAGAAAAATACCACTCCTTAAGAGGAGAGTTTGCTGCAACAATAGCCAAGACAGTTGCAAAGACTAATAATACACTACCATTAATGTAGTGTTTTGCTCTTACGAACAGAGTGTGAGCTTGTGTTTTCATAAATTTATTATTTTGTTATTATTTCGGTTTTGTAGTTTACTGTTTTATTCGTGAATATTTCTTTAATATTGGTGTTATAATATTATTTATATCTGCTAACTCACGAAATATATTTAACTTTTCCATCTCGTCGGTTGTGGTAGCTAATTTTTCGTGTAGCAACATAGATTTGTGATTTAGCAACTTGGTTTTGTATAGCTCGATACTTTTTGATATCTCAACAGATAACCCCTCTAAATCATCTCGTTTGTTGCCATATAGGTCATTCCAGTGCTTGCTAAGCTCATGCTCCTTTTCACGGGCTAACATATCAACTACAAACCCACTGATAACAACATTAGGATCATTAACAAGCATTGCAGTATCGGCATCAGAAGTGCTATCATCTTTTTTGCCATACATACCACGATACATATTAAACAGTTGTTTACATAAATCATCTGTAAACTCTATCTCATCAACATCTAACTCATTAAAAATAAGTTCAGCAACACTCACATTTATAGGCTCAGATTCAGGAGGTGTTAAGGTTACATAGTCATATCCATGCAGGATTAAATAGCGACCTATCTCTTTTTCAAATTTAAGTAGCTCTTCTTGACTCTGCTCAGAGAGAGAGACAGATGGCTTTAAAATATTCTTGTTAAGCTCAATCTCTTTTTTGCGCCTTTTATTCTGCTCGACCTGCACGCCAGCCTCACCATCTCGGGCATAGGCTCGGCGCTTGGCTACCTCACTAATAACCATCTCTACATCGCAATCAAGCAGCGTAGAACACTCCTTTATATATTGGCTTCTGATAACATCATCATCAATCACCGATATAGAGCGTATAACCTCGGTTATAACAGTAGCACGACCAATAGGATCATTTTTAACCTCATCAATAAGCAGCTTAGATTTGAAACTCAGAAAGTCTACCTCTACCTCATCAATATATTTTATCAACTCCTCAGAAGAGCGACCACGAGCAAAAGAGTCGGGGTCTTCACCCTCAGGAAGCAACACTACCCTAACATTAAGCCCCCCCTTAAGAAGTATATCGATACCTTTAAGCGACGCCTTTATACCAGCAGAGTCACCATCATATAAGACTGTTACATTTTTTGTTATTCGACCAATAAGCTGCACCTGCCCATCTGTAAGCGATGTACCAGAGGATGCAACAACATTTTCGATTCCATTTTGGTGCATAGAGATAACATCAGTATATCCCTCAACCAAAAATACCTTATCATTTTGGGTTATAGCACGCTTCGATTGCGATATACCATATAAGGTATCACTCTTATGGTAAATTTCAGACTCAGGAGAGTTTAAATACTTAGCAGTATTTTTATCGGTGCGCATGGTACGCCCTCCAAACCCGATAATACGACCCGTAAATGTTGTTATAGGAAACATTACACGACCAGAGAACCTATCATAATAGCCACCCTGCTCACGCTTTATGGTAAGCCCAGTATCGACCAAAAACTCCTCTTTATACCCTTTAGAAAGTGCCTCAGTAGAGAAGTAGTCGCCATTAGATGGACAGTAACCCAACGCAAACTTATCAATAGTAGCATCGTTAAACCCTCTTTCACGAAAATATGACAACGCAATATTTCGCCCGTCAGCACTCTCACGAAGCTGCTTGCCAAAATACTCTGCTGCATAGACGTTAATAGCCATCATCGCCTCTTTTTTGGTGGCACGCTCTTGCCCCTCTTTAGTGACGTGGGTTTCGACAATTTCAATACCATAACGCTTAGCTACATAACGAAGCGCATCAGGGTAGCTAAGCGACTCATGCTTCATTACAAAGCTAATAGAGCCCCCACCCTCTCCACATCCAAAGCATTTATAATAGCCATTAGATGGTGATATGACAAAAGATGGTGTCTTTTCATTATGGAAAGGACAACAAGCTTGATAATTCACCCCCTTTTTCTTTACTGGGATAAAATCGCTTATAATCTCTACTATATTAGCAGCAGCGTGTATCTTTTCTACCGTATCATGATCAATCATCAAAAAAAACTAAATAAATTTATATGTAATAAATACCTTAAATCAACAACATAGACTTAAAGAGAGGTGCCTTACCGAAGCAAAGTTAATATTTTTTTTGATAAAAACATAATTTTGCTACCTTTGCAAAGGTATAATTAAGCAAAAAAACTCTTAAATATACTAATTATACCAATATTACAACAACTACGGCACTATCTGCTAATTTGTTTAGCTGAAAATATATCTACCTACATGAAAAGCATCTAAAATATTGATAATTAACGAACTTACATAAAATTACTCACACGCAAATTAAAATTTATATTATGTTAAAATTACAATGGTTTGTACTGTTTACACTCTTAGGGGTAAGCACACTAGAGGCACAAAACACAAAAGAGTCTTCATTTATTATAATGAGTAGCCACGGACTCAATGATGCTAGAGATTACAATGGTAGTTTTTACATATCGGGAACTGATCATGTAAACACCTTTCTATACAAGCCACATAAAATGCTGGCATATGGTTTTGACTTCAATATATCTAATAAAAGAGATTTTGTTTTTTCAGAAACAAAAAGCGAAGAAAGTAGCATTAGTGGCGGGCTTGACCTAGCACTAGCACCAAGTATATATCTGTTTGCTATAGATAACAATAAGCACCAAGCGTATTTAGGAGTAAGTGTAGGTGTTGCCTATGCAATGTTTAATGATGGGTTTCACTATTCAGTCTACCAAAACAACACTTTAAGGGGATATATTGGTGCAAATATAGGATACAACTATAAGTTTAATGAACGATGGATGGTAGGAGCACGACTATATTACAGCACCGAATTTTCAAATATCAATGTAGAAAATTTATACTATTCATCTATGAAATTGATTAGTGTTGGCTTTACATTCTAAGTTAGTGTTATCCGATTAAATCGTGCTAAAAATAGAGCTTAAACACAATTTAATCGGATAATACAAAAAAAGCAAACAAACATACTTACAACAAATAACTTATATTCAACCATATACACTTTTTTGAGAGTATTACATCAAAATAAAGTGAATATTTTTTTTGATATAATAATAATATTAACTACCTTTGCAAAGGTATATAAGAGAGTAACCTCTTGAGCATACCACTTTTACTGATGTTACAGCAAGTACAATAGTATTTGTTTATTTGTTTCACTCAAAAAAATTTCTATCTGTGAAGAAAAAGTTATCTAAAGTGTTGGTACTTGGTTCGGGTGCCTTAAAAATCGGACAAGCAGGTGAGTTCGACTATTCAGGTTCACAAGCGCTAAAAGCAATGAAGCAAGAGGGTATTTCTACCGTGCTGCTTAATCCAAACATTGCAACTATTCAAACATCGGAAGGAATTGCCGATAAAGTCTATTTTCTACCACTTACAGCCTATTTCGTCGAAGAGATTATCAAAAAAGAGAAACCAGAGGGTATTCTCCTAGCTTTTGGTGGTCAAACTGCTCTTAACTTAGGTGCTGAGCTTTACAATAGCGGCAAACTTGCCGAGTATAATGTAGAGGTTCTTGGCACATCTGTTGAAGCGATCATGAATACTGAAGACAGAGATTTATTTGTTAAGAAACTTAACGAAATCGGTATCAAAACTCCTCGTAGCGTCGCTTGTCATAACATGGATGAGGCGTATGCTGCTGCTGAGAAGATCGGTTTCCCAATAATCGTGCGCTCAGCGTATGTTCTTGGAGGAATGGGTAGTGGATTCTGTTATAAGATGGAAGATTTGAAAGGCTTAGCTGAAAATTCTTTCGCTTATGCTCCACAAATTCTTGTAGAGGAGTCTCTAAAAGGATGGAAAGAGATTGAGTTTGAGGTTATCCGTGACAAAAACGACCACTGTTTTACTGTGGCAAACATGGAGAATTTCGACCCACTAGGTATCCATACAGGAGAGAGTATTGTAGTAGCACCAACTGTATCGCTTGACGATATAGAGCTTGAGCTACTAAAAGACCTTTCAAGACGTACAATTCGCCACCTAGGTATTGTAGGAGAGTGTAACATACAGTTTGCATTTGACTCAGTAACCGATGATTATCGTGTAATTGAAGTAAATGCACGCCTTAGCCGCTCATCGGCTCTAGCGTCTAAAGCTACTGGTTACCCACTTGCCTTTGTTGCAGCTAAGCTAGCGCTTGGTTATGGCTTAGATGAGATTGGTGTAATGGGCACTTCAAACTCTGCTTATGTAGCGCCATCACTTGACTATATTATTTGCAAGATACCTCGCTGGGATCTAGGTAAATTTATAGGTGTGTCACGCCAAATTGGCTCTTCAATGAAGTCAGTAGGTGAGATCATGTCTATCGGTAAAAGCTTTGAGGAGATAATCCAAAAGGGTTTGCGCATGATAGGTCAAGGAATGCACGGTTTTGTAGGTAACAAAGATGTAGTATTTGAGAACCTTGAAGACGAGTTGGCAAACCCAACAGATCTACGTATGTTCGCCATCGCTACTGCATTTGAGCAAGGATATACAATCGACAAGATCCACGATTTAACTAAAATCGACCCTTGGTTTCTTGGTAAGCTAAAAAACATATACGACTTCTCATTAGTGATTGCAGAATCTGCAACTATTGCAGACCTAACAGAGGAAGTTCTTAGAGAGGCTAAGCGTTTAGGATTTTCCGATTTCCAAATAGCTCGTCTTGTAGAGAACCCTGAGGGCAACATGGAGAAGCAACAAGTAGAAGTTCGTAACCTACGTAAAAACTTAGGTGTACTTCCAACAGTGAAGCGCATCAAGACAATAGGTTCAGACAACGACGAAAGCACCAACTACCTATACATGACTTACGATGGTCAACCACACGATATACCTTACTATGCAAACCAAAAATCGGTTGTAGTGTTAGGCTCGGGTGTTTATCGTATTGGTAGCTCGGTAGAGTTTGACTGGTGTTCAGTGAACGCTATACAAACTGCTCGCAAGCTGGGTTATAAGTCTATCATGATCAACTTCAACCCTGAAACAGTATCTACCGACTACGATATGTGCGACAGACTATACTTTGATGAGCTATCTATGGAGCGTGTACTCGACGTTGTAGACCTAGAGATGCCTTCAGGAGTAATGGTGTCGATGGGTGGTCAAATCCCTAACAACCTAGCTATGAAGCTAAACCGTCAAGGGGTACAGATACTTGGAACATCAGCTATATCAATCGACCGTGCAGAGAACCGTCATAAGTTCTCAATGATGCTTGATCAGTTAGGTATCGACCAGCCACGCTGGAAAGAGCTTAGCTCATTTAAAGACATCAACGTGTTTACTAACGATGTTGGCTTCCCAGTTTTAATACGCCCTTCGTATGTACTTTCGGGTGCAGCAATGCGTGTGTGTTACAACGAAGAGGAGATGGAGCACTTCTTAACTATTGCAGCGAAGGTATCGAAAGAGCACCCAGTGGTTGTATCTTCATTCCTTCAAAACTCTAAAGAGGTTGAGTTTGACGCAGTAGCACAAAATGGTGAGATTGTAGAATATGCTATCTCTGAGCACATTGAGTTTGCTGGAGTTCACTCAGGAGATGCTACATTAGTATTCCCTGCACAAAAGATATATGTAGAGACTGCTCGACGTATTAAGAAGATTAGCCGTCAAATAGCTAAAGAGCTTAATATCACTGGTCCTTTCAACATACAGTTTCTTGCTAAGAACAACGAGATAAAAGTTATTGAGTGTAACGTACGTGCTTCGAGAAGCTTCCCTTTTGTATCTAAGATACTTAAGCGTAACTTTATCGACACTGCAACACGTGTAATGCTTGACAAAGACTTCACTCGCGCTGATAAATCGGTATTTGATGTTGACTGTATCGGAGTTAAGGCTTCACAATTCTCTTTTGCTCGCCTACTTAACACAGACCCTATTTTGGGTGTTGACATGGCTTCAACTGGTGAGGTTGGATGTTTAGGTGCTGACTTTAACGAGGCGCTATTCAACGCTATGATCTCAGTAGGTTATAAGGCTCCAAAGAAGAAGGTTTTAATCTCTTCTGGAAGCATTAAATCGAAAAGTGAAATGCTTGATGCTTGTGTAAAGCTGATAGATGCAGGTTGTGAAATTATCGCTACTGAGGGCACTGCAAAGTTCCTTAATGACAACAATATCAAGGCAACAAGCGTAAAGCGTCCTGATGAGGTTGGAAGCGAGATAATTGATTTGATTGCTAAGAAAGATATTGACTTAGTGATTAACATACCACGTGATTTTACTAACCGTGAGATAAGCAATGGCTTTAAGGTTCGCCGTGCAGCTATTGATCATAATATCCCTCTTATCACTAACGCAAGATTAGCTTCAGCATTTATCTTTGCTTGTGATGCGATTGACATCACAGAGGTACAGATTAAATCATGGGACGAGTATAAGTAATCGTTCTCTCTATAAAATAGTGGCTTTGAGCTACTGTTAGATACTAAAACCACCAATTGGATATGTCCGATTGGTGGTTTTTATTTAGGATATATCTTATTGAAATTTTATCTAACACGATAAATTGTTTTTTACAGAGTCCTTATAGCTTTGTGAGGCATTGTTAAATGTGTAGTGATTTATTTATGCTGAATAGGATACTAGTTCAGTCGGATGAATATATGTTACTGCTGTAAAATTTGTAGTAGAATAGGCTATTTCATGGCATAAGACACCTCCATGATGCACATTTTAAACATGATCGAAGCAGTATGTAATACTATAACACCACTTCCATGATATCTTCGTTATGATTCTCTGAAGGTCCGAAATGAATACTTTTATCATAACATTGATCTCGAGTGGTACTATTAACTATTTAGTATTGAGTATTTAGTTAACACGCTAGCACCACTAAAAGATGTATATGAGTAGTTTTTAAACGACTTTTCTGCTCCGTACACATCACTTACATTTAGACTGGGCTACTTAAATTATTGTTGAAGTGCTGAAAACAACAAATATACCGTTTCACCATAATAGTAACAGCCTCCTGCATAGCTTGTATGTTCACACTCTCCAATTACTGCCATAATTTAGAAAGTTCATCTAAACTTTTTATAGTCGGCTTTTCATAATTTCAAATATTGAATTTTCATGGTACAATATACACTATGAAGCTATATAGATAGTAAGTAGCTACCCTCAAACAATATATTAATATGATACAACTAAAATGTAATTTGTATAATGTTCACGCTTAAATTACACTAATAAGTCAATTTGTATGTTCTTTATAATAAACACACAACTACCTTACACAACGCACTTTAGATTAAATTACATAACACCTAAATAAAAAAAATAATGATTTTGCAGTTTCTATTGAATATTTTGCAGTATATTTGCAAAAGTTACTAAGACTCAAAAGTTAGTTGAGTTGTTATTTAACTGTAAAACATACGATTTGTAACTCATATTAGCAATATGATAAAAAAGAGAGCATTACACAAAAAAATGATTGATTTTACTATATTGACCTGCTACTAGGTGAATTATGTAATTGTGTAGAGTTGAAAAATATAGATGTTTTTGGTTTTATTTGAGGTAGCAAAGCATCTTAATGATGAGTATATAGAAAAGATACACGCCTTGAAAGATTAAAATTTAGTATACAATTAAGGTGGTAGAACCAAATATAACAATCTGCGTCACTTGGATAAACCATATTGACATGAAGCCAGCCATTTGCTTCACTTAGAATCTCTTCTCTAGCCTAATTCGCAAAACCTCGGTTTTGTGAATTAGCCAGCTCCCGAAGGGAGCCACC
>CAMQVM010000034.1 GCA_947038135.1 uncultured Rikenellaceae bacterium | reverse complement strand
ATAAATTGTTATTATGTTACTAAATATTAAAAATATAGGAATAATAAAGGATGCCTCTATAAAACTTAGGGGTATTACTGTTATTGCTGGTGAAAATGGTACGGGTAAAAGTACTGTTGGTAAAATTATATATTCTATTGTTTATTCTTATAAAAATTACAATACAGCTTTCTTAAAAGAAACTACAAATAGGATTCTTGATATATTACGACGTGCTAGAAGAGAAAAAAGCTATATATCACAATTTAGCCAATCATCATCATTATCAAAATTGAGATATAAGATCAATGAAAATAATGACAGTACAGAGTCTATTCTTCTTTATTCTATTGTGCTAAAAGAGGAGCTCCAGAGAATTAATACCATAGAAAAAATTAATATTTTTGATCTTCTTATAACAGAGCTGAATTCGATAATAACTACTTTGACAGGTGATATTCCAGATAGTGCTATATGTTTCAATGTCATGAAAACAACATTGAAAAATGAATTTAATAATGATGTAGTGTCAAGAAATAGTGATTATTCTAATATCTCTTTAAGTTATAACAACACCCCTTTATTAGATCTGTCTATTAATAATAAAACAAATTTTTCGTTAAATGATTTCAAGGAGTTTTTTATTGATGATGTCTCATATATAGAAAGCCCATTAATATTAGATGCAATATATGGTCTTCGTAATCAAGGAGGACGAATGTCACACCTAGCATCGCAACTTACAACAGCCCCAAAAAATTATCAGCATACTCTTTTTGATGATATATTTGAGAGCAAGGAAGATATGCAAAATTATGATGTGCTGTCGAGTGCGATACACGGTAAGATAGTATACAGTCCAGAAGAAGATACTTTTAAATATAAAAAAGACAATGAAGTATTTGATATAAAGAATACAGCCATGGGTATAAAATCTTTAGGAATGTTAGATATACTTCTTTCTAATGGTGTTATTAACTCACAATCCGTATTAATAATAGATGAGCCAGAGGTACACTTACATCCAAAATGGCAGGTTGAATATGCTAAAACAATAGTAGAGGTTGCAAAAACAGGTTGTAAAATTATTATAGCAACTCACAGCCCTTTTATAGTACAAGCTCTATATAAATTTACAGATGTAGAAGGTGTTAAATCCAATTTTTATATAACAGAAGATGCTAATAATCGTCTGTATGATGTAGAAGAGTGTACAGATGAAATACATCGAATTTTTGAGAGATTATCAGAACCATTAGATGAATTGATATGGAGCAGAAACTAGAAAAATTAGTAATAGAATTTAGTAAAACGATATATGCAAAAGAGGTTGATATATCAGATGTTGAAAAAGCATTTTCAGGTTTAGATATTCTTGTTTACGATTTTGATCACTTCAAGACAGAATGTTGTAGGGGAGGTGAGTTATTAGCATCTTGCGACTGTTTGAAAATAGTTCCATATAAGCAGTATTTAGATATCATAGAGATAAAAACAATCAAGCAGTATGCAGTATATGGGGTAAAAAGAATTAATGACGAGAAATCTTTAGATGCAAAAATAGAAAAGAAAGTATCTAAATTCGACCTTGACAAGAAAATTTCAGACAGTATATGTTTATACGAAAAAGTGATAGGGCGAATTAATGATATTGATGCAGGTTTAAAAACCACTAAACACATCAAGTTTTTTCTATTAACAGACTATACTCGAGGCTTTAATCATTTTAATATCATGATGAAGTTTTTGCAGGATAAGACATCTTATAGTAACCCACAAAAGACAGATGACCATAATTATATGATTGAGACCAAGGTGGATCGTGAGTTCAGAAGACAAACAGCAGCATCAAAATTTACAATGATTAATCGAGACGAACTAATCCGCAGGTATAGATAATATGGATTAGACTCATGCATCTTCTAATTTAATAGTTAATCCATATCTGAGAATTTTATGTGTATTTGCATAACAAAATTATAATAATATATGAAATTAAATAAATGTAAACATGAAATATGGATACTGATATTAATGATAGTTATGGTTATAGTCGGAATCGTCATATTGTATCAATCTCTAAATATAGGGTATTATTTATATAATAAAACGATATCCATAATTATCTGCATAGCATTAATTATGATTGGTGTTTATGGGTTGTATTATTTTTGGAGTAATTTGCAAAAACGAAAGAATAGAATGACTATATTAAATAAAGTCATTTTGTTTTTAATTGCATTTGTATGTGTGAATTTAATTTTTGTTCCGTGTAAATACTTGTTGTATCTTAATGATGTTAACATTTTAAAAGATAAATATACAAATTTAGAATATATTAATGATGAGGTATCTGAATTAATGAGTGACCGTAATATGTATGAATCAATATATAATAGATATAAACAATTTACAGTAATAGACACTGTGATGTACCGTATTGATAAATATTCAGATGATATGTATTATACATTACTGTCAACAGACACTTTGATGTTTGATCTCATTAGAAAACCCAGTCCTTATGGGGTGACCCGTGTTACTAGTAAAGAAGAGATAGATAGATTAAGAAATGGTAGTATAAGGCTACATATTGAAGAGCAAGAAAGCATAATGCTAATATCACATTACCCCTCCTTGATGCATAGCAAAGAGATAAAAAGCGCAATAATGAATAAGTCTTCAATTAGCAGCGTATATATTAAACAATCTATAAAAGATAACTTGATCTTTTATAAAGATATGACCAATAAGATAGATGAAGCAATAGAAGATGTAGGAAAAAGAGGTATATCATTATTCCATTTTTTGATATATACTATAGATAAACCAGGTGAAACTAAAAACAACCTGCTAATGAATACAGTCGTGATGTTTTCTATATTTGTTAATACTTTTATCATAGGATATATATTTAATTTGCTATATAAAAA
This sequence comes from uncultured Rikenellaceae bacterium, assembly GCA_947038135.1. Taxonomy (GTDB): domain Bacteria; phylum Bacteroidota; class Bacteroidia; order Bacteroidales; family Rikenellaceae; genus CAMQVM01. The sequence continues at coordinate 8,059 of CAMQVM010000034.1, read as the reverse complement.
ATTAGATGAGTACTAATAAAATGCTACTATGTAGACATAATACAAATTACATCTTCAGTAAAATAATTCATCAATGTATTTATCTGTGTTTTAGTAAAAGTCATCATATTAAAAATAGACATAATAGTTATTTTTAATATGATGACTTTTTATTGAAAGGTTGTTAAGTCTATTGATAATCAAACGTTAATTGAATTAATGATAGTAAATTCAATTAACTGAAAACTAAACGATGTTTATGCGAAGCATTATTCATGTGTGCAATTTTCGATCTATCATCATCAAGCTCTGAGGTATCTTCATCATCTAAACTACACCCAAATACACCAAATAAAGATTTGTATGCATCTAATGATAAATTATTTACGGTAAACAACGACTTAAATAAATTGGTTTTAATCTCTTCATGGCAATTTAAAGTATCCTCCTGTAGAGCTTTATAGTTGATGTTTATAAATTCAAATACGACATCGCTAATGACAACCTTCTCAGGGTCATCATTTATATCTACAATATTACTCCATCTAGGCTCTATAATATTGAGTTTGAATGGAAGATCTCTGAATGTATTATCTATATAATGCGAATTTACCAATTTTTTTGTTTGATTACTAAGGTAATTACTTTTTACTTCTATAGAGAGGTTTTTATTATTAATAATTTTTATTATAACGTCCACATCTTCTTCAGTACTACTATTTGGCACCATTTTATGCACTGTTTCTATATAACTTATAATATACTCTATTACCTTGTTATTTGGGTAATTAAATATAGTTGTATATGCTTTAGTTTTGAAGTCATCACCGAATATAACATCAATGTTATGAGAATTGATATCATATATGCAGTTTTCTAATACAAACTGAAATAGTTGATCTGATTCGGTATCACGTGAGAGCTTATTAAATTTTATATTTCGTGTGCGTTTTAGTTTATTCAATAGCTCATCAATATTCAATTGGGAGTAATACTTAACTAAGATGTAATAAGTATTAGATAGTACACTCAAATTGCTGAAAAAGTTCCTCGCTAAATCTGACTCCTTTGTATACTCATAAAATATTTTCAATAATGTGTCATAATTTACATCGTCTGTAGAAATATCGCCTAGGTAATTGTTCCACGTGTCAATAAGTTGACAGAAAAAATCTTTTTGTCTTATTTCGCAGGTTTCATATCCAATAATAAAATCTGTGTTTTTTGTTGAAATTATATTATTTATAATCTTTACAATCTTACATTTGTCACTGTCAGTATTTAATTTTAATAAACCATCTATCAAATCATAATTCAATACAGCATTACTCCCATAATGATCCAAATCTATTCTGCCTAGTAATTCATTTACATTGTTGAGAGTATAGCCAAAGTTCTTGTTTTCTCCTAAAAGTAAGCTCCTGAAAAACTCTCTATCTGAACTTGTCAATGCACCAGGGTGCAAATATGAAATATAATTTTCATATGAGTTGTCAATATTACCAGACCTGAGCATAAAAAGTATGGTTTTACACATTTCAATATCTATGTTATTCATTTCTCTACAAGTCAACTTGTAATAATCTAAAGATATATATTTTATCATTTCAATAGATTTGTCAAAATCACATTCTTTTAGTAGTTTAGAAATAGTGAGGTTTCTTTTATTTGAAATATGTATATTGTTTTGGTTAATTGTATAGGTTAATTCATAGTATAACTCTGGATCATCTGACTCCCATTCACCTTGACCCAGATCAGTATACGTTAACTCTCTGAGTCTTTTTGATGCAGCTTGTTTGGCTTTTGCGTATATTTCTGTTCTTAATTCAACAATAAGTTCCTTTGAATGCAGCACTGTATACAAAATCCCTTTCTTTGAACACAGCTCAGAATAATCTTCAGGATGTTTGTTTTTATATACTATCAAAGGAAGCGTTTTTTCTATTAATCCCTCTAGTTCTAACAGCTCATTATATTGCCTTAACTCATTAACGATATTCTTTAACTCACGCATACTACCAATAAACACACCTATTTCTTGTGATATCTTTTGAGGGATGTTTAAGCCAGCCTCTTCCAATAACGTACCAATATGATCCATGGAATTGTGACAATCAACAATAGGTATAGACGATACGATATAATCAAAATATTTTGTTCTCTCTTCACTTAGGAATACTTCATCTCTTATTGCGTATACAAATTTTATAACCCTTCCATCTGCTTTTATCATTGAAGAGTCATTTATAAGTATATTCAATTCTCGTAACTTTAAGAAAATCTTTTTTGTACACTCACATCGATCTAAATCTTCGAATATCACTACATTATAATCCATTGATTCGAAATAATATATTATTTCGTCCATGTGCTTATTGAAAATAGATGTGGATTTTGAAATTTCAACAGATCCATCTTTGAGGTGTAACTTGGCTAGTTCGGTATTATAAAATTTTTTAATTAAATGATTAATTATGCAATATGTGCAATAAAGTATATACACGATTGCCATCAGGTCAATAATATTATTTATTTGGTGTCCCACTTTGTCAGAAATGTATGGCAATATCGTGTATATAGTTTCAATTTGCAACCACTCTGGTTTTACAACAATGAGGATTGCTAATATAAATCCGAATATATATTTTGCTAACGATTCTTTAGGATGCAATATACGCCTAAAACGAGACTGGCTAGTTTTGTTTAGGTCAGACTTGTATATCAGCTGCTGAATTATACTTGACTCAATATCAGCTTGATCTTTATCTAGCGTAGCCAAAGATATATTCAAGAATCTAGGGCACGATTCAGTTTCATAATATGAGTCACATAAGGTTTTTATAATAGAACTTTTTCCAGAACCAAATGGACCCATAAGTGCAATGTTTTGGCAATCTTGCTTATTTAGTGCATCAGCCAACTCCTCTACAGCATAATATGAAGGGTCTTCTCCTTTGACCAATAATTTTGGAGATAATAGGTGTTTTGTAGGTTTTTTTGCCATAGTAAGTTATATCTATATTATTAATTTAATGTTATGATTTGCTGGTAGACATAAAGCTGATGACTTTTGTTCCTATTTCTTTAGAAAAACAAGGAAGATTACCTTTAATAGGCACGTCTTGTAATGTCAAGCATTCCAACTCAGATGCATATCTGCGACTAATAACTATTATTATACATAATGAAAATAGTAGTAATTTTCTCAGGATATCAGTTGTTTAATTTAGACAAAGGTAATAAAATTTAGATATGTTGCAATATTACAGGTGTCCGATTTACAAAAGATATAACCACTAGCTTTGCAGAAAAAAGATGATAAGCAAGCTATTAAATAATAACATAGATTTAGGAACATTTGTAAAAGAGGCTTCAAAGCATAAAGTTGATGAGCTGATAACCCATCAGCTAAATATATTAAGAACTACATATATTGAAGATAGTGGTAAAACAGCCGATGATCTTCAACGAATCAGAGGAACACCGATATCATCAAGTGGGTTTACTCTCTCTTACCCTAAATCTATTCTGTTTTTAGACCTCAAGCGCAATAAGTCGGGAGCCGCTAAATCACGCCATACACCTATATATTTACGCCTGGTGTATGGGCACTTGTTTGGTGGAGAAAAAAACAAAGCTAAAAATAATACATTTAGCCTTAATAGCTTGATATTCATGAAATATAAACGTATCGTTAATAATATAATCAATGGCGAATAATCCAAAATTTGAAATCGAACTAACCTCAGTAAAGGCACTAATTGAGCATATCAATGAGCTGGAGCTGTCGTATGTTAATTTAAGCAATGAAGAGAAGGAGTCTCTCCGTTTGCGAAAGCTCACCCTAAAAAAATATGGCGAAACTAGCAAAGAGTATAAGCAAGCAAGTAAAGAGCTTGATGGTATATCTAACAGGTTACGAGAGAATAAAAAAGCATTAGATGAGCAAATGAAGTCGTTGAAAGTGTCAGAGATGAACTATAACCAACTAGCTAAGGCATCTAAAAAGCTATCTGCTCAACTGCGCAACACCTCGCAAGCAGCCAACCCTAAAGAGTGGGGTGAAATGAATAGTAAGCTTAAAGAGATGAGAGCTCAAATGAGGCTGCTGGATGGTCAAGCGCAGGAGGTGAAAAAATCGATGTCTTTTAAAGATAGTGCAAAAAGCTTGGGGGCTACATTAGGGTTGGTAGCATTAGCAGGTGCCGCTCTTCAAAAGGGACAAGAGTTTATTATGGAGTCGTGGGAGAAGTCTAAACAGGTGCAGGCAGAAGCTAACAAAGCAGCAATCGTATTTGGTGACAATCTTGGTTACGTTGAGGCTAAAGCTTCTAAACTTGCAAATACCGCAGGGCTTACCAATAGAGAATTTGTAGCAATGGCAGCAAGTACAGCTGATTTACTTGTTCCTATTGGCTTCACACGTAAAGAAGCAGCTGAGATGTCGGTGGAGCTTCAAACTCTTACTGGTGCTCTTGCTGAGTGGTCGGGTGGTAAGCTAAAAGCATCTGAGGTGTCTGAACGGATAACTAAAGCTATGCTTGGAGAGGTTGATGGATTAAAAGAGCTGGGTATAGCTATATCGCTTGAAAGTAAAGAGTACAAAGATTTATATAAAAGCAAGCTTGCAGTAAAAGGTGTTACTGAGGAGCAGTCTAAGGCGTTAGCTATTCAAGAACTTATGCTAAAAAAGACTACCGATGCTGTAACTTCATATCATGAAGGAAGCAATAAACTTTTAAGGCTAGGAAATGAAATATCTAAGATGTGGAGACAAGCAACAGAGAGTGTAGCCTACTATTTTTCGACTACTAAGGGGCAACGACTTGTTGATCAGTCTAGGGAGTTAAAAGCAGTAAATAACGACCTTAAAATGCAGGAAAGTAGATTAAAAGAGTTGATACCTAGCTATGACAAGTTGAAATCTAAATCTAATTTGTCGATTAATGAACAAATTGAGCTGAAAAATATTATTGGTGAAATAATCAATATAGCTCCTAATGCATCTTCTGCTTTTGATGAATATGGAAATGCCATAGCTATCAGTACATCAAAAGCTACTGACTTTATGGAAAGCCAAAAAAACCTGTCTAAATTTCAAAATGAAAAGCAAATTGATGAAATGACTAAAAGAATAAAAGATAATATTGACACAATTGAATCTGCTCGTGAAGATCTTTCAAAAAAGAACTATGGTCTATATATGGGGATTCCTGTTGATGATGATGGGGCAAAAGAGGTATTGAATCAAAAACAAAATTTATTAATTGAAAAGATTAAAGACTCAACAAATGAAATTTACGAAATGACCTCTGGGCTACAAGTATTTGATTTTTCAATAGATGATATAGCCGAAGGAGCAGGTGTAGCAGCAAGTAAAATTCAAGGCTACTATAACGAAATAGACCGTAAAAAAAACGCCTCCTCTTACAACAACGACGGAAGTAAAAAAACAGCCGAACAGTTAGCAGCCGACAAAGCCACTAAGCAAAAAGCCGACAAAGATACACAAGCAGCAGCCAATGCAGCTAAGGCAGCCAAAGAACAAGCCAAAAAGCAAGCTGAAGCATCAGACAAAGCCGCCAAAGAGAGAATAGTCTTAGAGGCAAAACAAGAAAAGGAGATAGCAGATACAGCCCTAAAATACAATGAAGACAAGCAGGCTCAACAGGTATTATCTTATGAGAAAAGATTAACAGATTTAGGGTTATTCAACAAAGCACAAAGCAGTTTAACCGAAGAGGAGCAAAAGACTTTAGCCGTATTGGAGAGGGAGCACAACCGTAAGATCGACACCATTATGGATGAGCGAGTAGCCAGTTATCTGGGTAAAATTAAATCTACCCACAAAGAGGAGCTGTACACCTTAGCACTAAAGCAAGCAGAGGAGTTAGCCAACTTCAAAGGCACAGCAAAAGAGAAAGAGAAGCTACTTGATACCCACAACAAAAAGAGCACCGAGATAACAATTAAGCACGCTAGCGAGATGAAAAGTGAACTAACTAAATTGATTGGTGAGGGCGGTATGCTCGATGGTATGGATTTTACGTTTCTGTCAGATGAGCAGAAAGCCGAGCTTGAGTCACAAGTAAAAGAGCTGCACTTGTTGATGGCAAAGGCTAAGGCTGCAGGTAATGTTACAGCACCCGATACCCCCGATAAAGATTACTCTTTTGGCAATATAAATAAAAGCGACTCAGCAGGAGTAGATATACTAGGGTTCTCAGGTCAAGACTGGGAAATTCTATTCAAAAACCTTGAAGATGGTGAACTTGGAGTAAACGAGTTGTATATGGCATTTCAAACAATGTCAAATATGTATGGCGCATATAGCAACATGAAAAAAGCCATGGAAGATAAAGAGTTGAAGAGTCTTGAAAAAAGCAGTGATGAGAAAAAAGATATACTCAAAGAGCAGTTAGATAGCAATCTTATCACTCAAGACGACTACTATGCAAAAGTAGAAAATATAGATAGTGAGCTAGAGCAAAAAAGGGCAGAGGTAGAGTATAATCAAGCAAAAAGAGATAAAGCTCAAGCCCTTATCAATGCAGCAATCAACACTGCAGTATCTGTTACTAAAGTAATTGACAAACCAGCTTTAGCAATAGCAGTAGGAGTGGCAGGCGCAATACAAATAGGGCTTATAGCAGCGCAACCTCTACCAGAGATGCCAGGTAAAGAAGATGGTGGTTATGTAATGCGTAATGATGGTAAAGTGTTTAAAGCAGAAAACGACTACGCACGCAGGGGTTATATACGTCAGCCTACCGTATTGATGGGCAGTGGTGGTCCATACCTAACAGGCGAGAACGGCACTGAGTATGTGGTACCTGCCGAGGGGTTACGTAACCCCGATATCGCTAGGTTTATACACTCAATAGAACAGGTAAGAATTAATGGCACTATCAGATCGGCCAATATGTTAAGCGGTTTTGAAAAGGGCGGTTATGCGCAACCTGCTACTGTTGTATCTCCGCCTGCTAGTTCGTCATTTGAAGGTGAGATAGCAACAACTTTAAGAGCTCTTACATCTACCCTTGAAAAACTACAAAAAGATGGTGTTGAAGCTCGAATGGATCCTTTTGCTAAAGGTGGTATGATTGAGGGAATGGATAGGTTGTATAGAATAAGAGATAAATCAAGAATTCAAAAATCGGGTAAGCAATGATAAATATAACAGTTAAAAGAGAAAGCGGTGATATAAGGCTAGATCTATATGTTGATACAGAGATTGATATAACTATCAACAATCAATTTTTTACGCCCGATGAGGTAGTTACTAGCCACTCTCTACAAATAAACCTACCTCCAACATTTAATAATTTAAGAGCGTTTGGTTATCCACTTACTTTAGCTTCAAAGAGTACCATATATTCGCTACCTGTTGTAGTCTCGCTTAACGGCATGGATATAATTTGGGGTACAATAGAGATTGATGGATGCGATAAAAGTAATATATCTACCCACCTTATAGGATCGTCTTTTGAGTGTGATACAGATGTTCCCCTCAATGAGTTAAGGCTTGAACAGACGATTCTTAATATGAGTACTTTAATTGAAGACTTCAAAGATATTGTAATGGAGGCAGCAAGGGGAGAGCGTAACTTTTACTATGCACCTATCTGTAATGGTTCGAATAGCAATAATTTAATCAATAAATATGATTTTACAGAGAATAAATTTGTGATTGAGGGGGCGTATAGCCCTGCAATAAAAGTATCGTATCTTGTAGAAAAGTTGTTAGGTGCTACTGCAGCTGAATTTTTCAAAAGCAATGAGTTAGATAAATTATGTATTATCAGCTCATATACTCACCCTGGTATGTTGGGTCTTATCGATATAACAAAATCAATGGCCACACTAGATTTAGCCCACGGAGCACCATCTATGAGCAGTGGCGATTTCTTGATAGATATCTTTAGGTTGTTAGATCTATCTCTTTCATTTAGAGGTAAAGATATTATAGTTTCAAGGCGCAGCGATATAATCAACTCTAAAGCAGTTGCAGACTGGAGCAGTAAAATCGAAGAGGGTTATTCAATCTCTTATATCGATGGAGAGGAGGCACCCATTG
>CAMQVM010000033.1 GCA_947038135.1 uncultured Rikenellaceae bacterium | reverse complement strand
ATTAGCTGTAACATCTGCTTGAACTTGACCACTCCAATAAACAGGTGTAGGTATTGTAAGAGGTTCTGATAATCCCAATGGAGTATATCCAACTGGTGCAATTCCACCTATTACTAAATCCAGTTTTTCAGCTCCTACAGTATTGTGACCTCCTGGTAAAATTATCTGATCTGACCATGATGTTAGGCTACCTGATAACATTTTTCCTCCATCATAACCATTAGCTGCAGTTGGCTCTGTATTCATAAAACAACCTTTGCTGAATATAAGATTATTGACAAGACTAGTATTTTTGTTAACGCCTGTTGCTAGATTGTATTGAGTAGCTACTCGTCTAATTCTAACAGATGAGGTTACAGCTTGAAAATCTACCTTTTTATTGATCTCAGCAGATTGATCAACTCTAACTCTGAAAATAGATACAGCTCTTGTCAAATCAAATGACACTTCAGAATTTCCAGAATCAACCACAACAACGTTTTTCTTAGAAACGAAAATCTCAGATACTGGTTTGTATGCATTAACTCCTGCTTGCGCTGCTGCTGAATCGGTATTCTTAACCAAATTTAACAAAAACGTATTGATGTTCTGACCTTTTTTTGAAGGTCCCCAATCGCCAACCGTCGCAATGTTAGAGTCATTATAATTTGCTACAAGATGTGCTTCATAGCTACCAGCAACGACATTATCGATAAGCGTTGTAAACTCTGTAAGAGATGCATCATTAGGAATGCTAGTGATTTCACGTACATCATCTACAAGTTTAGTTTCTTTGTTAACTAAAATAAGCACAAGTTGTTTAACATCGTTCCACCCAGTAGTCGGCTTAGCTGTTGAAGTTTCGACAGCACTCTTAGCAGCAATACTTTCAAAGCCAAAAGTATACGTTACAGTACCTGTACCGTTTTCTTCTTGTTGATTTGATTTGTCATTTGAACATGACATAAATGACATCACTGACACTGCAGAGATCATCATCATTGATAATAATTTTTTACTCATTTTTTTGTTTTTAAATTAATAAATTAAAATAGTGTTGCTTTAATATTACTCCCCAAAATAATAAATACTTATTTAAAAGAGGTGCTTTTTTATAATAGTTTAATATAACATATATTTATACATAAAAGCAATACAACTTGCTATGTTTGTCCATATATAATACTATAATACTCTTTACGACACAATGCAACATTGCAAAGTTAAGTAAATAAGCTTATAAAAACAAATAAAGTAGTATATTTTTATAATTATAAAAATATACTACTAGTAATTGCTAACCAATATACACCTTATAACAACTGATTTGCATATAGTTATAGAATAATAATGCACATATAATAGGGTGTCTCCCATACTGTTAATTATATTCATAAAAGTGCAAATTATAGTGACGTAAACAACCTTATATTGTGTAAATCAACTATAACTTAAATTAAAGTGTAGCAATGCACTTAATAAAGATGATTTCACAAAAACACTTTACTATCACCTAAACACCTAACAGTAAGACAACTAACTAACACAGCACCTTACAAGAAAGAAATTAAGTGTTTCCAACTATTGTATATACTTAGTTTTCAAACAATTAGAGATGCAAAATTGGGATATTATAATATTTATTATGAATTGATAATAATAGGTTATACCTTTGCAGTCAAAGCCGAAAGATAATTAACTATTAAATTGCGATAAAATGAGAGAATTTGTACAAAAAAAACTATCCGATTCGCCTGTAGCGAGGTGGTCTGTAGTGATATTAGTATCATTGACAATGATGAGCGGATACTTTTTAAGTGATGTGATGTCACCACTAAAAACCATGCTCGAGCAGCAGTTAGATTGGACTAGCGCAGACTACGGATTTTTCACCAGTGGATATGGGTGGTTAAACATATTTGCACTAATGCTTATATTTAGTGGTATAGCACTAGATAAATATGGAGCACGAATTACAGGAAAGGTAGCAATAGGCGTAATGTTGATTGGTACAGCCATAAAATATTGGGCTATATCGACAACTTTTGAGAACCCAGAGATAAATATTTTTGGCATGGAGCTAAAACGACAAGTACTTTTTGCAGCTTGCGGATTTGCTATATTTGGTGTTGGTGTTGAGGCTATTGGCATCACTGCATCTAAGATTATTGTAAAATGGTTTAAGGGTAAAGAGCTAGCTCTCGCACTGGGTATGAATGTTGCTTTTGGTCGTTTAGGCACTCTATTTGCACTAGCAATAGCACCTATAATAGCTACAAAAATGGGGCATCCATCTAAACCGATATTGTTATGCCTTGTGGTGTTGTGTATTGGTCTGCTCTCATTTTTTGTGTTTTGTGTGTACGACAAGAAGTTTGACAAGGAGCTCGGAGATGATCTAGAGGTTGAGAAGGACGATTTTAGACTCTCAGATATCCTCTCAATTGTTAAGATTAAAGCATTTTGGTATATTGCAATATTGTGTTTGATGTTTTATTCTGCTGTATTTCCATTTTTAAAATTTGCTACCGACCTTGTGGTACTTAAATTTGGTGTCGATCAAAATATTGCTGGTCTTATACCGAGCATCTTACCGATGGGGACTTTGCTTCTAACACCACTTTTTGGTAGCATATATGATAAAAAAGGTAAAGGGGCTACTATTATGATAATTGGTGCTTGTATATTGGTAGGTGTTCACCTGCTGTTTTCAATTGGAGCACTTGACCACTGGTTGATAGCTGCAATACTTATGGGTGTTCTTGGTGTTGCCTTTTCGCTTGTACCCTCGGCAATGTGGCCATCTGTTGCAAAAATTATCGATCAAAAGAGGCTAGGAACAGCTTACTCATTAATCTTTTTCGTTCAAAATATAGGATTAGCAGGTGTACCTTTGCTTATTGGGTCTGTTTTACAAGAGTACTGCATAATAGGCACTACAATTGTAGGAGGTATCACTACAACAAACTATGACTACACAGTGCCAATGTTGATATTTGCTCTATGCGGAGTAATAGGTTTAGTATTTGCAATACTCCTTAAGCGAGAAGACGCAATAAAGCATTATGGGCTACAAGAGCCTAACATAAAAACAAAATAGTATGTTATTTAGAATCAAGCTGATAGTAATACTTTTCATGTTATCACTATACAGCACAGCTACATTTGCAAAAGAAGAGCCAAAAGAAGAGGCAAAAGAAGAGACGAAAACAACCGCAAAGACAGCTACAAAACCTCCAAAATACATCAACCCATTAAAGATACCAGTATCTCTATCGGGAAACTTTGGAGAGATACGCAGCACACATTTCCACTCGGGTTTAGACTTTAAGACACAAGGAGTAGAGGGTCAACCGATACGAGCTATTGCAGATGGATATATATCAAGGCTATTTGTATCACCGTATGGTTATGGAAAGGCAATATACCTATCACATCCAACACTCGGCACAATGTCGGTATACGGACACCTAAGTAGGTTTATGCCATCACTATCTGAATACGTAGAGGCTTATCAATACCGCAACAAACGCTTCAATGCCGACCTATACCCCTCGAAAGAGAAGTTTAAGGTAAAGCAAGGCGATATTATAGGCTACTCGGGAAACAGTGGTTCATCGGGAGGGGCACACCTGCACTTTGAAATACGAGATGCCGCAACCTCTAACACCCTCAGCCCAATAGCAACTTGCGGAATAAAAGTAAACGACACGGTAGCACCAACTATCACTTCACTAACGGTGGTAGAGCTAGATTACACCTATGGCATAGCTATCCACAAAATAAAAAAGAGATACCCAGTAAAATTGACAGCTACCAATCAATATACGATTAGCGAGGTGGTAACATCTTCTAAAGATTGTTATTTTGCCTTTGAGGTGACTGAAAAGAAGAGCAACTCAGGCAATATATTTGGTGTAGCATCACTTAGGCTATCTAACTCAAAGCGTGAAATATGGGGTTATTCTATTGATAGGCTATCATATAGTTATGGGCGAGCAACATATAATATGCTTTTATACCCTGAAACCATGGAGACAAAAAACGATATTATTCGCACCTATATATCACCTACAAACACCTTACCTATTTACACAACATCAACGAAAAATGGAGTTATCGACATTGAAGATATTATTGTTTCAGACAAGTTTACATTAAAGGCAACAGACGAGCATGGCAACAGCTCAACACTAACCTTTACAGCTAAAGCAGACAGCCTAAAGACACCGCCGTTCGACCGCCCTGCTGGCGAGCTAATAATTGCAGAAGACTATTTTAACCACAACACTGAAGATATAAAGCTTATTATGCCTGCATACTCTATACAGCAGTCGGTATACACCGCAATAACATCAACAATAGATAGTTTATCGCCACTCTCTAAAATAGTTGAGTTTGCTGAAAACCAAGCACCATTTATAAAAAATGTAACTCTCTCAATAAAGAGTAGCGATATAAAAAACATAGACACCTCTAAGCTATTAATAGTATCTATTTCAGAGAAAGACAACAGAGAAGACGCTTCAGTTGGAGGAGTATACAAAGATGGCTATGTAACAACAAAAGTATCTCGTGGAGGGAAATACAAAATATCTGCCGACACTATACCACCAGTAATAAATGCCACACACGCCAAAGGGGCAGCAATAAATGGTAACACCCTAACATTCAACATCAGCGACAACCTATCGGGCATATCCAAATATAACGGTTATATAGATGGCAAATGGATTCTATTTGACTATGACGCAAAGAAAAACAAGATAATAGCCGAGCTAAAACCTACAAAAATCGCCAAAGGAGGTAAACACACCTGCAAGATAGCTGTAAGCGACAGTAAAGGAAATAAAGCAATACATAACACTACATTTATATGGTAAACAGATATATTATTTTAGAAATATGCGCCAATTCAGCACAAAGTGCTATTGAGGCTCAAAAAGGGGGAGCTGAACGTGTAGAGCTATGCGCAGCGATACCTGAGGGAGGAACAACACCTTCATACGGCGAGATAAAAGTTGCTAGAGAGCACCTACATATCGCACTTAATGTTATTATACGCCCACGCTCGGGTGATTTTTTGTATAACAACCTAGAGCTAGAGGCTATGAAGCACGATATAGCAGTTAGTAAAGAGCTTGGTGTTGATGGTGTGGTATTTGGAATGCTTACACCCGATGGTGATATTGACACTTCTGCTTGCAAAGAGCTCATGTCACTCACTGGCGGCATGAGCACTACATTTCATAGAGCCTTTGATGTGTGCAGAGAGCCTTTTGTGGCACTTGAGCAGATTATAGAGCTTGGTTTCGACAGAATACTTACATCGGGCTGCGCAAATAGCGCATACGAGGGCAAAGAGCTAATTGCAGAGCTTGTAGAGAAGGCAGCAGGCAGAATCATCATCATGCCAGGGTGTGGAGTAACTGAAGATAACATAGCCGAGCTAGAGGGTGTAACAAAAGCACACGAGTTTCACCTCTCGGCACGCACTTCGATACAATCTAAGATGGCGTACCAAAGAGATGGTGTATCAATGGGTGGCACAGTAGAGGTAAAAGAGTTTTCAAACAATATAACATCAGCTTTAAGGGTACGCAATACTCTAAGCAATGTTTTATCATAAAATAGAAATCATGGGAATAAGAAGAAAAATTTTACTAGGTTGTATATCATTAGGGATTCTGCTTTTCACAGCAGGAGTAACATCATATTTTGAGCTTGCACGCCTCAATGAAACTACGCTACAAACAGTAGACAAGGGGGTTACAGGCATAAACTACTCCAAGCACCTGCTCGATGTAATGGAGGCAGTAGATATATCGGTGCTAGAGAAGATGCAAGACATCAAAAGCATTGACACAATAGAGGTAAGCAAGGTCACTGCTGAGATGGATAGCATAACAAAGAAGCTACTCTTCAACTTCGAGTCTAGCAATGCTATTAATGAGGTGGTAAAGCACCGAAAGGTATATGAAGAGATGTTAAAACTGATGCCAATAACAGGCACAAGTGAGCAGACCAAATGGTATTTTAACAGATATAAAGTAGCATATCTAAACTTAGCATACAGCACCAAAGATTTTATGGTACAGAGCCAAGAGGAGGTGTTAGACCAAACAAGGCTAATTCAAGAAAACGCATACAGAGCGAATATGCAAGGTATAATGGCTTTAGCAATAGCTATAATAATAATTATCATGTTCTTTTTTATGATAGACACCTACTTTATAAAGCCTACAACCTCTATAACTACTGCTCTACGCAACTACCTAGTGCACAACACCCCTTTTGAGGTAACATTTGAGGGTAAAGACGAGGTTAGCAACCTTAAAGAGTATATTGAGCAGATAATAAGAAAGATAAAAGCAGGTAAAAAAAATATAAACTCATAAAAAGATGAACTACAAAGAGGCTGAAGATATCTTATACTCTATTCCAATGTTTCAGAACATCGGAGAGAAGGCATATAACCCATCGTTAGAGGCTATTACCACACTATGTAGTAAGATAGGCAACCCACAACGCAAATTTAGCTCAATACACGTTGCTGGCACAAATGGTAAAGGCTCTGTTAGCCACTTGATATCTGCCACGCTAACTAAAGCGGGTTATAAAACGGCACTATTCACCTCTCCACACCTTTTAACTTTCAGAGAGAGGATGAAAATTGACTCAGCCATGGTTTCTGAAGATGGTATTGTGATGTTTATGGAGCTATATAAAGAGGTTATTGAGGAGCTGAAACCATCATTTTTTGAGCTTACTACTGCAATGGCATTTTGGTGGTTTGCATATAATAAGGTAGATATAGCAGTTGTAGAGTGCGGGTTAGGCGGGCGACTAGATGCCACTAACATCATCAAACCTCTACTTTGTATTATCACTAACATATCACTCGACCACTGCTCAATACTTGGCAACACCCTCGAAGAGATTGCTATTGAGAAGAGTGGAATAATTAAAGAGTCGACACCATTAATAGTGGGAGAGTGGGACAATGAGAGCTCACTAGCTATTATGTCGAGAGCTAAGGAGATTCAAGCAGATGTATATGTTGCTACACAACGTTATATGGTTGTTGAAGGCGGCATTACAGATACAAATATAACCACTACACAAACAGTTAAATACTTATCTTTAATCACCGACCAAGAGGTGAGTATAACAACCGATTTACGAGGTTTTTACCAACAAAAAAATATCGCCACTGCTCTATCAGCCTTAGATGTCTTAACACAAACATCACGCATAGAGGTAACATGGCAAGATATTAAAGCAGGGTTTGTCAACAGCGGGCTTTCGGGTCGCTGGCAACAGTTATCATCATCGCCAACAGTTGTATGCGACACAGCGCACAACCTAGCAGGAATAACCGAGGTAGTTAAGCAGCTCAGCTCTATTAGCTATAATAAACTCTATATGGTATTGGGTTTTGTTAGTGATAAAGATATTTCATCTATCACAAACTCTCTTCCAAAAGATGCAGAGTATATATTTACACAATCAAAGGTAGCAAGAGCACTAGAGGCTTCAACCCTTGCAGACACTGCATCGCACTCAGGTTTAAATGGAGTTGTTGTAAATGATATAGCGGCTGCAATAAAACTAGCACTAAAGCTAGCACAACAAGATGATTTTATATATATTGGGGGCAGTACTTTTACTGTTGCTGAGGCTCTAGAATACTTCAAGTCATAATAAAACTTAGAGTTATTATATTAATCAAATATTAAAAGTTATATTAATATTTGATTAATAAATCTAAATATATTTTATAGCTTGGTTTCTTTACAGCATTAAAATTTATTTTCGGTGTTCACTAAAATAAATAGTAGGTTGATGAATTACAAATTTATTTGAATAACGAGGGGTATTGCAAGCGATACATTCTATTATTACTGCAATAAGTTGCGTCTGCAACTAAATTTACAATTTGTTTATTTAGAGCGCTTTAGAATGGATAATTATTCGATGTAATTTATTGATATCACCTTTTTACCATAACAATTTTCTCGCATAAATAGTTTATAGCACAGTGATTAATCACACATTTATTGAATAAATAAGTTAGCTATTTATTTACTCTTAAATTTTCTAATGTAAAATAACATATGTAGTTTCTACACTTGAGTAGTGCTTACTGATTTCTATACTCAATTATATGAAGACTATAGCGCGCCCATGACACATTTTCATTGCATTATTTTTCATAAAAAAAACAGCTATCAGTTCTGTTTTCGGGGTAATTTATTAATAAAAACCATGCCTAAATAGTTGAACATAAGTATACTTAACATTTTGCAAATCTCCCTGTATATGAAATAGTTACAGTATTTCCACCTCAATTTTTACTAAATATCCAAAAGCGATGTATTGAAAAGCCACCTCGAATATGACTAAATTTGTCATTATTCGAGGTGGCTTTGTTTTATATTCTATTAAACATCTTGTAATAGATGTTGAAATATTTATATTTGCAAACTTGTGATGTGGATATTTGGTTTAGCAAGCTGACAAAATAAATTATTTGTTTTTCACGCAACGTAGTGACATTCCACGATCACCATAGGTAGTACATTGAGGACCATTTGTAGGGTAAAATACGATATTTTGCCCTTTAGCATCTGAACACAAATAAGTCCCAAAGTAGCCATCTGTATCATAACCATACGCTGATAGTGGAAAAAAACACCCATCATATCTCATGTCATTTGGCGCTTCTTCAGATATCATCATTGGTCGGAGCTTGCTATGTCGTGATGGAGGAACAAAAACATAATTTAGTTCACTCCACGTAGGCGCACGCCACCCCGATTGGCATGCAGATGCTAATTCTGTAAACCAATAATACTTCCCCTTAAACAGAGTATTCTCACCAGGCTTCTCATTAGTATAATAACTAGCAGATACATGTACATTATCTTCATTATACTTCGCTGGTACTAAAGGACCTCTATTTCTGTCATCAATAATAAGGCTGCCTATTTGAACATAATCTATATCGCAAGATGATGTGATCGTTATAGGTATATTCTCATCTGCCACTGCTGGAGCACCACTCTTTGGAATTGCTTTAATTGTCAGTGTTCCATTAATATTTGCATCTCCCGGACCAGTTGTTTGAATAAATAGATATACACCTTCACCACTTATACCTGTAATAGATAGCGTTTTTTTAGTAGCTGAATTAACCGAATAGGTACTACTATTTACTAACCCAACATCGAGCAATGGTAAGTCGATACTAGCCGACCAAGTGTACTGCTCTGAGTTTGCCAATGTAACAGCATAAGGAATGAATGGTTGCCTATCACCTGAAAAGGTAAAATATGAATAACCACCTCCTGCAAAAGTCTGCACATCACTAACAAGATGGCGAAAACCCTCAATATTTCCAACCTGCGGGGTATATATCAAAATCGCCTTGCTACTAATGTCTTGAGTAAACTCAAGACGCACGGGCTTAACACCACCATTAACATCAGGAACACGTTTAATTATCACATAACCAGATCGGGGCTTACCAGTAAGGTTAGCTTGAAATACTATATTGAAAAACCCATTATGAGCACCAGCAGGTGTCATTGAAGTCCACGAAGTCATACTATTTTCATGACTAGCTGTCCACGATGCACCACTGCTACCAGTTAAAATCGAGTAGCGAAGCTCTCCTCCTTGTCCTGCAACCTTCACTTTTATTGTGCCAAGCTTGCCATCTACTGTAAGCATTGCAACCTCATCACTGCTAGGCAACTGAATTAAATCTATATCAACAAAAACTGCTGGGACATCTACCAGCTTTACTCGTAGCTTTGCATTTTTTGTAAATGCTGAAGTTTTATTTTCACCCGTTGTGCTAACTGTTACAGATTTACCATCTGCTTTAACAGCCTTGAAATCTATTATAGGGTTAGGAGTGATCCACTCGTAAGTCCATGATGCACCCTCTTTAACCTTTATATTAATTGTTTCGCTAAGGTTTTTATCGCTATGAAATACTACATTTACACGAGATGCAATAATAAAGTTTCCTTTATCATCAATGTTAGTACCACCATCACCATCTTCCCAGTCGCCACCCGACTCATAATCTAGCTTATTATCGGTATCGACAATAGCACCACCCTCATCGGTAGAGCCCTCAGCAGTAACATCATTTATGACTACTGAATATACATGGTTACCTTTAAGCAATTGAGGTGAACCCTCACGTGCTAGGTTAGCACGATAGTAGCTAAGCTTTGTAGTATTTGGCGTTGTAGACTCAGGGTCTTGATAGAAACCACCAATCATTAAACAAGTAGTAAACTCATCGCCTTGTGCTGTTGCTGAAACTAAGTTAGGGTAACCATACATACCGCCATCAACTCGCTGACTGTTGCCTACTGGATTATCTACCGCAATAACTCCTGTGTTATCGCCAATACCACTAACTACTGTGCTTAATAGTGCATCGCTATGAAAAAAGTAACCTCTATCACGATAGTTGCACACCTTAACACTCTCGATATGTAACTTTTTAGCTACATTATTAACAAGGTCGAAACGGCTTACGCTACGCTTAAACATTATTTTTACACCTAAATCGGCTGTACTTTCGTTAGGACAAGTAAAAAGGGCTTCATTATTTGAGTCAGTACCTATCTCCATTAGCTTACCATAAAATGGTAGGTTAGTTGTTAGGCGACCGGAAGTTTGTGAATACAACTCATTTTTATGACTCGAGTAGCTTCTATCGCTTCGGTTTAGATTAGCAATAAAAGTATCGAATGCTGTACCCGCTGGCATATTGCTATCATAGTTAGCAACAATCAGTACCTTATACTTTTTATCAGGCACTAAAGCTGTTGGAATAGGTAGCGGAAAACTTGATGCGCTATTGTTGATAGTTACCATTTGGTGTGCTACATAGGTTTGATCTGCTAGCGCTACACCATTTTCGTAAAATAGTAAATATGCCTCATTGATAATCTTCTCAGAGGCAGTAGCTACCGCCCTAGTCTGAATATCATCGACATCATAACCTATATTAAAGA
>CAMQVM010000032.1 GCA_947038135.1 uncultured Rikenellaceae bacterium | reverse complement strand
CAACAATAATAGCCTCAAATACGACAGCAGTGAATGCCGTAACAAGACCAACGATTACAGCAATAATAATAAGAAGCTGCTTTTCAGATAGCCTTTTTGCAAAGCGGATAAGGTAACGATGAAGTAGATTGAATTTATATTGGATCTTACGCATTTTAAATAGTGTTATTAAGGTGATATAAAACAAGCTGCAAAGATAGCTAAAAAATCGCAACTATATACATTATAAAATTGTTGTAAACATAACAAAAAAATAAATTTGCTGAATAACAAGGATAATAGATATTAAATAATAGCGTTAATTGGTTGATTACAAAGATAATCATTGATAAACAATAAAATAATTTACGATTATTTAATAAAAAACGAAATAATTTTATTAAATTTGCGGGGGGTGAAGTGATAAATACCACCAATTTTTAACATGATAGTGTATCAAACAAAACGAACTCTTTTAATAAAGTGGTTTGATTTGTGATAACAAAATTGTGCTTTATTATAAAAAAAGTAAAGCTATAAAGAGCCAGTATGCACACACTACTGCAAAGACAAAATGTTACCTTATAATAACAAGGTAATATTTTTTAGAAGATTATAAAATATAAAAAAAATAAAATAGTATGATAGCAGAAAAGCGGTGGATTCTATCTCCTGAAATAGAGAGCAAGAAGTCACTCGAGCTTGAAAAAGCATTGAACATTCCTATTATATTAGCCAAGTTACTTATACAAAGAGGGATAACAGAGATTGATGAAGCACGAAGTTTCTTTTCGCCCTCTTTGGAAGCGCTACACGATCCATTCGGAATGAAAGATATGGATAAGGCTGTGGCACGTATAGAACGGGCTATGAGGAAGAAAGAGAAGATTTTGGTATATGGAGATTATGACGTAGATGGCACAACAGCAGTAGCACTTGTCTATAAATTTTTCATCTCAATAGAGTATACAAACATCTCATTTTACATACCTGACAGATACAACGAGGGCTATGGTATATCAACTAAAGGTATAGATTATGCTGAGAATAGTGGCATATCGTTGATTATAGCACTTGATTGTGGTATTAAAGCTGTTGAAAAGGTGGCTTATGCTTCTGCAAAAGGGATAGATTTTATTATATGTGACCATCACCTTCCAGGCGATGAGATACCTGATGCTGTAGCAGTACTAGATAGCAAACGTACAGATTGTAACTACCCTTTTAAAGATCTATCGGGCTGTGGAGTTGGCTTTAAGCTAGCACAAGCATACGCACAACAAAACCATATTCCATTTGAAAAGGTAGAGGCTCTATTAGACCTAGTGGTTGTATCAATAGCTTCTGATATAGTGCCACTTACTGGCGAAAACAGAATCTTAGCATATTATGGCTTGCAAAAGCTTAGCAATAATCCTAGCATAGGGTTAGGGTCTATAATTAAAATTTGTGGTTTAGATGACCAACAAATCACAATTGATGATATAGTATTTAAGATAGGTCCACGCATAAATGCAGCAGGACGTATGGAGCTAGAGATAGAGGGCGACAGCTCAGAAAAATCATCTGGCGGAAACAATGCTGTACGCCTACTGATTGCTACAACCGAAGAAAAAGCATCTAAATATGGAAGCATAATAGATATAAACAATACAAATAGAAAAGAGATAGACCGCTTTATAACATCTGAAGCACATGATATTTTAGATGAACAAAAGCTTATTAATGAGGCTAAATGTACGGTGCTATATAATCCAAACTGGGTAAAAGGAGTGGTGGGTATTGTGGCATCTCGATTGATTGAGCGCTACTACCGCCCTACGGTAATTTTAACGATGTCGAACGGATTTATTACTGGCTCGGCTCGTAGTGTTCCTGGCTTTGACCTATACCAAGCAATAGAATCGTGCTCAGACCTTTTAGAGAACTTTGGCGGACACACTTACGCTGCTGGCATGACAATGCTACCTGAAAACTTTGAAGCATTCAAAAAGAAGTTTGAGGAGTATGTAGATCTGCATATAAAAGATGATATGCTTATTCCTAAAATTGATATAGACTCAATGCTTCCGTTAGAGCATATAACACCTCTTTTTAGAGAGATGTTATGTAAGTTCCAACCATTTGGTCCAGGTAATCCATCGCCTATGTTTTGCACAAAACACGTGTATGACTTTGGACACGCACGAAGAGTGGGCATGAATTTAGAACACCTGAAAATTGATGTGATACACCCAGGCAGCACTGCTCCTATATCTGCAATAGCATTTGGACAGACAGCAATCGCAGATCATATTATCAGTGGAGGAAAATTTGATGTATGCTACTCAGTGGTAGAAAATAGTTATCGAGGAGAGACAAAAGCACAAATGCGAGTTAAAGACATGAAAAAATCTGAGTGGTAAAGCTATGGATAGCAATGTTATAGAGAACTTGTATAGCAAGTTTAAAGATGCTGATTGCATCTCAATAGATAGCAGAGAGGTGAAAAACTTGATCTTAAAGGGGCAGAAGGTGTTATTCTTCTGCCTTAAAGGAGAGAACTTTGATGCTAACAACTTTGTTTGTGAGGTGTTAGATATCGGTGTAACATATGTTGTAACCGAAAACATAACATTCAAAGAGGATAAAAGAGCTATTGTAGTAGCAGATTCGTTGGTAGCACTTCAACAGCTAGCGCACCACCATCGAGAACAGCTGGGTATACCCGTTATATCTATCACTGGATCGAATGGAAAAACTACAACTAAGGAGCTTCTGCATAAAGTGCTGTCAAAAAAGTATATGGTATCGGCAACAGTGGGAAACTTCAACAACCATATAGGTGTACCTTTAACACTGCTTGCAATACCACCAAACAGCGAAATAGCAATTGTCGAGATGGGTGCCAACCACCAACATGAGATAGAAGAGCTATGTAAGATTGCAATGCCCAATTTTGGCATGATCACAAATATTGGCGATGCACACCTTGAAGGATTTGGTGGACGTGAGGGTGTTATTAAAGGTAAAGGTGAACTTTATGACTTTCTGCACCTTAACAAAGGTGTAATATTTTGCCATCAAAACGATGCTACACTGCTAGATATGTGCACTAAAAGAGTGGGGGCTAAATTGGTTAATTATGGCTCTTCGGTGTTAGTAGATAGCACAAAAGGAGATTTTAAAGGTGTTAGCTTTGAGTATAAAGAGATGAAGGTATCTACAAACCTTATTGGCGACTACAACATATTCAATATTGATGCTGCGATAGCTATTGGTGAGTATTTTGGGGTTGATAAAGAGTCTATAACCTCAGCAATAAGTGAGTACCTACCACAAAATATGAGAAGCGAACTGCGTGTTACTGATAGAGGCAATAGGGTGATTATTGATGCCTACAATGCCAACCCTTCAAGTATGCATCTATCTCTGCAAAATTTCGATAATATTGCTTCTGATAGAAGATGCTATATCATTGGTCAAATGAATGAGATGGGTGATTATAGCTCTGTTAAACACCTTGAGGTTGTAAATATTATTTTAGAACAGATTGAGAGGGTAAGCGATGCTCGTGTTATTCTTGTTGGGGCTGCTTATAAAGAGCTTGAGAATAAAGATATTTACTGTAAAGATATTAAAGAGTTTGATAATAAAGGGCTTGATAATAATATAATATACTTAAACAAGGTAGATGAGGTGGCTACTTATTTAACTACTACCCCTCTTTTGAATTACGATATCTTACTTAAAGGCTCTAGAGGCATCTCGCTTGAGAAGCTCTTGCCATTACTTTAATAATTACACCTTATGTTATTTTTTAAATATCTATTTTCTACGGTTAACTATATTATAACTCTGTTTATATCGTTGTTACTAGCTTTTACATATTTTGGAGCTCATATTTCTCCTGCATCTACATGGTGGCTATCGCTATTAACACTAGCAGCACCAGTAATCGTTATTGCGACAATATTAGTATTTCTGTATAATGCAGCAAAACTAAAATGGATAGCATTAATTCCATTTATTGTGCTTCTTTTTGGTATTGGAAAGATAGATGGTCAATTCAACCTACTATTTTTTAAAGACTACAACAATAGCAAAGGTAACATAAAGATTTTATCGCATAATGTACGTGTATTTGCCGACGACAAATGGGGTAATGCGCTAGACTCTACCATTAATTTTGTAATGGAAGAGAAGCCAAACATAGTGGCATTTCAAGAGTTTTACACCAGCAACAAGTTTGACCTTACAACCGTAGACAACCTTATGAAAGGGTATCGATACTCTACTGTTGATTACTTTCATAAAGATGCTAAAAAAGGTATTGGGCTAGCTATATTTTCCAAATATGAGATAGTAAATAAAGGAAGTAAAATATTTTATGGTGACTATTGTGGAATGCAGTGGGCTGATTTGGCTATTAATAGAGATACAGTAAGAGTATTTAATATACACCTAAACTCTAACATGATAACTCGTGAAGAGACAAAAATGCTAAGCCAAGGACTTAAAGATATAAACCCCTTATTTAAAGACTCTGCTGCTGGAGACACCAAAATTGCTAATATGATAAAAAGGTTTAAAAGCAATGTTATAGAGCGTAGTTTTCACTCTGACACCTTAGCGCAAATTATCGCCTCTTCACCATTTGCTAGCGTAGTATGTGGTGATATTAATGATGTACCATTTTCATACTGCTACAACACTATCAAGGGCGATTTGAATGATAGCTACTCTTTAAAGGGTGACCTTTACGGGTATAGCTACAATAGGTTGCATAAGTTTCTTAAGATAGATTATATCTTCACCCCTGAAAATTATGTTGTTCACAACTATAAAAGTCACCATGTTTCATATAGTGATCATAACCCTATTATTATTGAGATATCTAAGTAGAGCTCTATTTCTAGGCACTTTTGCACATTTTTTTGCAGACTCTACGAGCCAGACACACATAAAAAAGACCACCAATAAAATAAATTTTATTGGTGGTCTTTTTTATGAATGACAAGAAAAACATGAGTTTTTAATGTTGTAAACGTACCACGAGAGATATACGCAGTAAACTCAATCATCAATAGGCAGTGTATCGAACAAATGTTCTATTTGATGCACTGCAACTAAATATTCAAAGTGACTACTAGTGATATACTGCTATTACAATTCTTTGCATCCATGAAACAAAAACATTGCCAACAAATAACACTAGCCACCAATAGAACCGACTAGTAATTAGACAACACAGCGAGCAGAGATTCCGTAAAACAATAAGGCTGTGTCTAAGCTTGCCTGGGGAGGTACGCTTACACTGAGGCGATGAGCACTATTACTAGAATGTACACCAGACCATAATGCACTTCCAGTGACAAAAGTCGCGTGAGCATACCCTGAAAAAGGAATAAACACCCCTGTATACTCATTGAAGGCTGGTGTAGTTCCATCGCTAGGGATTGTTTTCTTTACTGTTGACAAGAAAAATGCACGGTTTTTACTGTGACGAACCTGAGTTTTCATCAGCGATATTTCATCTATATTTGATCTGTCCTCATCTGGCAAACGCCAATTAGTTTCAGAGCCCAAAACTTGATTATCACAAGCAACAAGAGCATTAGCCATCCCCTTTTCTGAGCTAAAAGCATAATAAGGACCCGCAATTGCGGCTATAACTGGGTTTTGTGGTTCCCATTCATAATAAACAGAAGGTATTGGACAACCTATTGCACCTGCAATAAAATCGGGGTGATCAGACTGACTAGTAAAATTCTTACTCGCAAGTGGGTTGTCTGACGACGGCATAGCTGAACCAGCATTGCGATCTGCAACCTTAACACCTCCAATCTGTATACTATAATTATCAGATACTGTTGGTAACTTGCAACTTGTTGTCACTTTCACTTCAAAACTATGCTGGCAAACACTATTATCTGAGGCGGTTGCTATTATATTTACCAAGCCAGTTATATCAGCATCATCTGGTGCAGTGCGATAAATATTCAAATATACATTTGACTGCACTCCTGATGATGGAGTAATATCTGCAAGAGAGGCTGTAGTTTGTGATGTGGTAAACTTGGTTGGCAAAGTAGTAGGTAGTGATCTTGTCAACGAAGCATCCCACTCTTGTTTAAAACTACTTGACACCTTATATTTGTAACCTGCTCCTACTGACACGTTAAATTTTCTACTTACGGAATATCCGTTAAGGTTACCTGCATCAGGAGAGAAACCCTCTAAAGTAATCACACCACCTTCTGATTTCAACGTGATAAATTTACTTGTATGTGTTATATTTCCTAATATTGCATTATATCTAAATATTGCAACACCTGTTCCCGATGAGACTATTTTTATACTTTTAACATCACTATTTAACTCACTAGGCACATCTACAAGCTTAATAGAAATATCGCCATTTATTGAAAGTGCACGCTCTAATGTTACACTAAAAGATGTAGGGTCTGCCATTGGAGCATTGACTGACGTTTGACGGCTTACTTGCGCTAATTCTATTGTTGTTGCGGTATCAGTTATTTTAAACTCATCACCCAACTCATTTACATTGAGTGCATATTGACCATTACTTACTATTACCGTGCCCTCTTCTTCTACTATGATATCAAACTCTACATTGCTTGCTGGTTTATTTAACGCATCAGTTGCAGTAGCATAACCGCCTGGGCTTACCTTACGGATCTTTACTATATAGTGGTGATTGTTTAAGATATCAAGAAACTTCTTACCTCCCTTATCAAAGAAATCTAAACGGTGATATGTAGTCTCTCCGCCACCTGTATTCTTCATTATCATCGCTATTCGCTTAATTGATGACATCTTATTTTCTAAAGCTGCTGTTGGGTTACCTATTGATTTTACAGAGTAAGGATAAGCATAAATATAGTTTGCTCCTACATAATTATCGTTATTATCTTTTAACATCTGCGATGACAGCTCATTTATCTCTGCTCCTGCCGATATCTCAGTAACAACCTCTGAACCAGTAGAAGATATAACACTATTGTTAATACCATCAATCGAACCTACATCTGATAATTGATATAATTTATATGTTGTGTTGGCTGTAGTAAAACGTGAACCCATACTTCCTGGAACATGTAAGTTTCCGTTGTAATCAAGCTTCAACTGAACCTTAGCTACTGAACGTTTTATTGCTATTAATGGGCTACCTGCTGCTGTCCATACACCTCTGCCATACATTGGCAAACCAGCACTTAAAGATACTAAACCATCACTAATGCTTGTTAGTTTTAAAGCCGACAACATATCTTTTTTGGGTATAGCTAAGTTTTCAACTGCCTTGTTAAAGATAATGTTTATCTCATCACCTTCAGCGATATTATCGGCTGGCTTAAACGCTAAAATCTTTTTTGTATTAACTTCACCATCTGTTATATCTGTTAACTCTACTTTAGAAGTGAATTTTGGGGTATCGGCACCTACTGCACCTGCTCCATAAACTATTACATAAGCCTGCTTGATAGCAACCTCATCAACAGCACCTACACGTGTAGCAACTCCATTATTCTCGGCTGGCATATTTACGGTAATATACATAGTCTTATCATCGGTGTTTCCCGAATCATCTGAGTTTTTTGCACAGCTAAAAAGAACTCCTGTTAGGGCGACACTTAAAACCCACATTTTTAAAGTAATTAATTTCTTGATCATAAATTTGATATAATATTAGTTTATAATTTAAAAGTAGTTGATGCTATGTAAAATATTAACATTAACTAATTATTATACAAAGATACAAAAAATTATTTAATTATTACAACAATTGATCTGTAAATATAGCAATTTAAATTTACACAAAAGAATATACCATTTCTTTATATCTTATTTATTTCAAAAATAATCACAATTTAACAAACAAAAACATGACCGCAAAATTATATATTCAGTTCAATTTTGTGCTTAAAGTTCGACGAACACTTTAGTAATTTAGTACTTTGGCATAAGCTTTATTAGCTCTAGCTATGTAGTACTGTTACTTACATAAGTCCATTACAAAACTAAGAAAAATACAAGCAAAAGGAGATCGCCCACAAATTAATGAATAGTAAATAATTAAGAGTTTGTATGCAAAAGTTCATAATTTAACAACTACCTAGATAAATGAGCTGAAACAAAATATACCATAATAAAACGCCATATTTGAGAGTCTCAAATATGGCTTTTGCTAATAAATATACTCATATAGACGCATACAACTTGATTTTTTTATGGCAAAGGTAAGATATATTACCACCCTTACAATGACTATTTAGGGCGATTTGCAAAACCTAAAACATACTTATTATCAACTATTTAGGCATGGTTTTTATTAATAAATTACCCCAAAAAACAGAACATATAGCTGTTTTTTGGGGTAACACAATTTTTATTTACGCTTTAAAAAAAAAAAGCGGCGCTCTAAAGAGCTCACAAAAAGCACATACACGCCTTAGGCACTTGGTGGCTCCTTTCGGGAGCTGGCTAATTCTTTGCATTTCATGAATTCATAGGCGCTCTACTCGAGCTCGTGTTTTTTTAGTTTTGCAATAACTTCAAAACACTACAAGTCCCTATCTGACTCCGCAATAAATCTGCACGTAGCCTTTCTATTGATATACTTAGCCATAGAGAGAGTCAACAATGAAGACATTGCTAAGTTGATTATACCTATTGTTAATATAATGCCCGAAATATAACGAAGCATATAACTAGAGCGCATAATCGGATTAAATGAAAATGAATAAAGCACAAACCCTAGTAGAAGAACAGCTAGAAATATTCCAAACAGAACACTTATAATAAGCTCTCCGTACGAGAATATCACAAGACCAATAAGAGCTATAAATATCACAAAAAGGGACATTGGAGTACTTATTTCAGGCTTAACAATAGTAAAATCGGCATCATTCAACGCTCTCATTACTATTTTCTCACTACCCTTAACACTCTCAAGGGTAATAAAAGCTCTATTATTTTTGGTTTTATACACAAATAGCTTCTTTCCATTAACTCTTATTACTGCTTCTTTTGCCTCTGAAATATCGCATAATTTAGATTCACGCGATAGCCAAGTAACAGCTACATTTGAGATATTTTCTGATATTAATTCACAGAAGTGTGAAATTTTGTCTGCATTAAAAGGGCAGTCCATGATAAGTTTTGTAAAAAGCATAATTTTATTTTTTTGTTATTAAATATTTAATTTACTGTTGTGAACCAAATTTCGTAAGCAACATAGACATAATACTCTTACTATTATATTTAAGCAATGGGAAAAGCAATAATGAAGAGGGAGAAAGAAAAACAAGGCTGATAATTAGAAAGACACTCGATGTAATACGAAGTATACTATTAGATAGCATTCTACTTTTAAAAGAGAGCCTATATAGCATAAGAGAACAAAACAAAACAGCAACAACACCCAACACTATTAAGATAACATCAGGTCTTACCAGATATAGAAAAAACATTAGTGCAGAAAAGCCTAGCACCGACAAAAAAGAATTAGTAGCATCTGGCTTTGTAATTTCAAAACCTGCCTCGCCCAGCTTAGTAATAAAAAGCGACTGTTTATCTTTAGCTACACCCAACCAAATATTAGTCTGAACAGAACCACCATTACAAGTTTGAACAAAAGCTTTTTTGCCATCTATTCTTATTATAACACTGACACTCTCAGCGGGGTCAACGACAGCTACTTTGTAAACTAGATCAGAGTACCATGTTAGCTCTACATTTGTAAATTCTTTAGATAGCAACTCATGAAACTTTTTGATTGTACCGATATTAAAAGTACAATCTATCATCATAATTGAAAATACCACAATAGATATAAATTAAGTTATTAAAAAATGACCTCTCATAAAACAGAAAGAACTCACTAAATTTTAGTATGTAAATATGGCGCAAGGTAGTTGTTTTTTTCTTAACCACCAAATATAAACAACCCCTAAATACTATAAAAATATCTAGGGGTAGTTAAAATATTAAAATACAATTTCTTGATAGATAGTTAAAATTATTTTTTGCTAAATAATAGCTAGTTACATCAATTTTAATATCTCTAAGTATTTACATCGAAAAAATAAACCATTTCTATAAATCAACTCTCAACAGTTATATTATTTGACAACAACGAACACCGAAACCATAATATCTCGGGTTAATATCATTATAAATCTTATTTCCCCAAACATAAAAATAGTAGGCTGAATTAGAGTCTGTATAATCACTTGACCAATATGCACCGTATGTACCTGAGAGACCTCCTGTGTATCCAATTAAAGGAAAATACACTGTAGTGCCGTCAATTTGATCTAACTTTGCCGCATTGTGAGGACCTCCAGATGGTTTTATTGTACCAAGGTCTAAAATACAATTAAAGTCCGCTAGATCTGGTAAGCGCCACTTCTTTCCTTGATAACTCCAATTATCACAAGCTGTTAATGACTCTTCAAAAGAAAAAAACTTTTTAGGAATTTCAGTCATCTCGCTATTTCCCATACTATTCGCAGGGTAACACAAAGCATCGACACTCGCTAAAAGTGTATCAACCCCAATATTACGATCTGCAAAAATAGGGATTCCTCTTTGATATATATCAATAATAACACTTATATTAACATTGTTAGTCACCTTTATTTTTGCTGTACGGGCATAGATTGAATTATTCTCTGTAACTTCAATATTTAATTTGTTATTTGAAATCGATATTATAGCCCAATCAGGAGCATCTGACTCTGCACTCCACTCACCTGTAAAGCTCATAACATCATAAGTAACAGTTTCACCTAACATATTAGCATTAACGACACAAAAATTAGAAGATAATTCGATAGTATTACTTGCATACTCTATGTTACCTAACGTGGCAAAATATTTAAATACTGATACACCTACACCTTCTGCTTTTACACTTATACTCTTGACATCAGCGCCTAAGCTAGGTGGAAATATTGCAGTTAAAACTAAGTTACCAGTAGCAAGACCTACATGAAAATACTCCTCTAGCCTAACTCCAAAAGTTGTCTCTTTAGCCATAGGGGCAGCAACAGAGGTTACACGATTCACTTTAGAAAGCTCAACAGTTTGAGATGCGCTCGGCACCTCAAATTCAACCTCTTTAACATCTACGTTTAAAGCATATTGACCATTCGATGCAACTACATCACCCTCATCTTCAACAATTATATCATACATAACATTGCTTGGTGGGTTTATTAAGGCAT
>CAMQVM010000031.1 GCA_947038135.1 uncultured Rikenellaceae bacterium | reverse complement strand
AAAAGCACCTACGCGCCTTAGGCGCTTGGTGGCTCCCTTCGGGAGCTGGCTAATTTACAAAACCAAGGTTTTGCGAATTAGCCTAAATAGAACATTTTGTTCTAGCTTTTTTCATATAATAGTTGTACATTTGTTCAGAATAAATTATAATGGCTAACAATAATTCAAATAGAGATCCATGCATAGATTTGTGGAGTAGGTTCAGAAGTGGTGATGATGCTGCTTTTGAGGCTGTTTATGTGCAAAATTTTGATTTGTTGCTTCGTTATGGTGCAATTTATGAGCATGATGTAGAGGTGGTGAAAGATGCTCTACAAGAGATATTTGTTAAGCTATATAACACCCGAACTGCACTAAATGAGAGTGGGAACATAAAAAGCTACCTTCTGGTGGCGCTCCGTAATAAGCTGTTTGACCGTAAAAAAAATAAAAAAATATCCTCAACAGTATCTATTGATATATATCCCGATTTTGTTATCTCTGAAGATGAGTTTGATACAAACCTTTCAGATGATGACTCTTATAATGTAACAAAAGTTAAAGGTATACTTAACACTCTTACACCAAAGCAGAAGCAGATTATACATCTTAGGTTTGTCGAGAACCTATCTTTTAAAGAGATATCTGAAATATTACATATAGAAAACCAATCTGCAAAAAATAGTATTGCAAGAAGTATCGAAAAGATAAAAAAAGAGTTTTTCAAGTAGCTCTTTATATCTGTTTAGAGTATCTGTTCAAAATATCTGTTTAGGTGTATCAACTATTCAAAAAAACGTTTTTAATTTTAGATGAGTACTTTGTTGCCATTTAATCGTTATATTAAAAAATAATTTACTTATGGATTTTAAAGATAATATTATATTAAATACGCTAAATATAATAGGAAAACAGCAGAGAGCTAAAAAGATATCTGACGATGATAAAGCAGATATATATAAGAGTATAAAAGACGATATTTGTGTAATAAATAAGCATAAATCGCTAAGGATAAAAATGTATCTATCAGTATTATCGGTAGCTGCGGTGGCAATTTTTGCTATTGTGTTATTTCCGATGCTACATAACCATCAGGTTGACTACAATGATATCATAGCAAGTGGAGCAAAATATAGATCAGATGAGTTTATAGTTATTCATAATGATGATATCTATTTAGAGCTCAAAAAAGATGCAAAAATAGAGTATACTATCAAGGGCGAGCTCGTAGTTAATGGCGTTAAGGTGAATCAAAAAAGCACTCATCAGCCAACACATATAATGACCCCTGTAGGGTTGGTAGCCTCAATTGTTTTAAGCGATGGTACTGCTGTTACAATAAATGAGAGCTCAAACTTTATATATAGAGCTGAGTTTCTAAGTGACTTGCGTGAAGTGTACCTTGAGGGCGAGGGTTATTTTGATGTTGCAAAAGATGTTAAAGCACCTTTTGTTGTTAGGAGCTTTGATTTCGATGTTAATGTTACAGGCACTAAATTTAATGTCAAGTCATTTGATGCAGATAACAGCAGTGTAGTGCTTGTGTCTGGTGGTGTAATAGTTAATCAAGCTGGTAGTACTATTGAGTTAACCCCTAATGAAAGGGTCGATTTGACTGGTTCAAACATGGTGAAATCAATAGTAAAAAACACCTCTTTGTATACTTGTTGGCAAGATAAAATAATGGTGTTTGATAACGCCTCTTTGTCTGATGTTCTTGATGGTGTATCTAACTACTACGATATAGATATTACTGTAAGCTCTAATATTCAAGATGTAGTAGTTAGTGGTAAGCTTGATCTTAATGATGATGTAAATGAGGTGGTTGAAACGCTAGAGTTATTATCTAAAATGAAGGCTACAACTAGCAATAATCATATCTCTTTTCATAATTTATAGATGGCTTTGTCTTATCACTTAAAACAGCTCAATCACAGCACCTCCAAAAGGAGCAACCTCCAAAGTTACATTATTGTTAAATGGTATACACTCCACCTTAAATGGCGTTGAGGGGTCTCTTTTCATCTGTCCTTTGCGGTGTCCTTGCATAGATAGCAGCACTTTATCAACACTTATATCATCTACATATAATTTTAATTTACTCACCTTTGAAGAGATCTTTAGAGGTGTAAGGTCTAATGTAATGGTTTTTGCAACCCCCGCACCATTCAAAACACCAATATACCATCTATTATCTCTCCTACGGGCAATAACGGCTAATTCACCTATTTTACTAGGCTCTAAAACTATTGTTTGATCCCAAACAGTAGGCACCCTTTTTATAAAATCAAGAGCTGGACGAATATGGCTATCTGTTAATAGTAAATCTGTATCTTCGGCAATCACCTGAAAAGCTGAGGTGAAGCACACTAGGGTAGCAAGCTGATGAGCAAACGATGTCTCTCCAGGAACAGTAAATGTTAAGGGGGTGTAGTCGCCATTTCCCACTACAAAACGTGTAAAGGGTAGTGAAGCGTTGTGAAAGGCTGATATATACCCCTCTTTCATCTTATTAAGCTCTACTCCTCTAATTCCTTCACGTGTTATCTCGTTAGGATATGTATATTGCTCGCCTGTTGGTTTTTGACAACCATGAAATATAACTAGCAGTTTTCGCTTTGCTGCCTCTTGAAGTAACTTGATATCAAAATCAATCATCTTTTTTGACTCTGAGTCCATAAAGTCGACCTTTACTCCTACGGCACCATAATGCGCTACACTATCAAGCCAACCTTTCATTATATTGTAATCATTGTCGGCGCTCATTATGTCGTGCGAGTGTTTCCAAAGAATAACCCCTACATTTTTTGTCTTGCCGTGGCTCACTAATTTACCTACCTCACTCCAAGCATTATGCCACCTATTCCAGCCATCGTCTATCATTGTGTATTCGAAATTTAGCTTCGAGGCTTGATCTATCACCTCTCTCTCTTGGCTAGGTGTGCCTGTGCCCTTTGCAAACCATCGCCATGCGCACTTGCCAGGCACTATATATGATATGTCGCTATAAAGCTTTTTATCGGGCTTAGGAGATAACTTTTCAACGATGCGTTGATTGACTAACTCATTCAAACTCTCAGCAAAATATAAAACTCGCCACGGCGATACAAAATTTTCAGGTGCTTCAAACCCCTCTTCCTCTGTAAAATTAGCAGTTAGCAAACCACTATCGGTCGCCTCTATCCTCATGCCGCTGTAGCTATTTAACCCTGCCTCTGTAAGTAGGCCATATACGCCATTTTGAAACTCAAATATAAGAGGTAAACCTTGAATTGCACCCACCTCAGATACTTTTGATAGCTCTTTTACACTGCAAGATGTCCATGTGCCAGCATAGGATTTAAGCTTCCACGAGTTATTTCGCTCAAAATACCACACTTTGGTTTTTTGTGGAAACTCCCAGCTTGAAAGCTCACTCTTAATAGTTATAGGTAACTTATTGTTACCCTCATATCGAAATGCAAAGTAGTTATCTTTACTCTCTACTTTACTCTTTATTTTGATGTTTTTATCTTTAATATCAACACCCATCTTTATAATAATCTCTTCATGTTTTGTCAACTTCACTGTAAACTCGTTAGAGGTGTGCTTTTTATACTCTATTTTCAACCTGTTTTGTGCATTAAGATATGGTTGAGTAGATAATAGAGTGGTACAGACAATCAATATTAATTTTTTCATTGGTTTTATTTTTTACAAGATTTGTGATTTTGGGCTACAAACCCCTTTTAGTACTACAATATCGATATTATAACGATGTAGAAGTGATAAAGTACTCATAAACATTTATTATTATTATTTAATGAGTACTTTATTGCTTTTATGTCGTTATTACATTGAAAAGGTTTTAAACTGTTGTTAAGGTGGTGCTGGAATCTAAGATGGTAACCCTAGTTTAAACTAAAATATGTTAACAATAACTAATCATTTATAATGTAAGAGTCGTGGCCTATGGTAAAATAGCAGAAAAAAAGCAAGGATTGCTCAGTGCAGAACACTAAAACAATCCTATAAGTAAATTTCAATTTAATTAATGTGCAATTGCAGTTGCACAGTTAAAACTAAAATCAAGACAAAGTTATGAATAAATTTAGACATTTCAAAGTCGGGGTCATGCTAGCAGTGTTATTTTTATCGTTAATAAACACTCCCTTAGGTGCAGTAAATGTAGACTTAAGTAAGCTAGAGTATGCTAGAAGCGTGAGTTTATCATTAAGCAATGATACCATGACACTAGAAGATCTCTTTATCACAATCGAGAAGAGTAGTGAATTTATATTCATTTACAACTCAAAAATTGTTGATATATCGACAAAAGTAGAGATTGAAGGAGCTACAAATATATCTGTTGAGAGCTTATTAAGCGAAGTTCTTCCAGGTGTAGGCTACACCTACCTAATCAATAACCGTCAAATTACAGTGACACAAAAAAGCCCTGCTGTTGAAGCTAAAGAGCCAGTAGCCGCTGTAAGTAATAAAAATATCACCGGAAAGGTTACTGATGCATACGGTAAACCTATGATAGGTGTGCTTGTTCAGGTAAAAGGTACTACTAGAGGCTCTATAAGTGGCACTAATGGCGATTATACCATTGAGGCTAAAAAGGGAGATACCTTAGTTTTCTCTTTTATGGGTTATAAAGATTTAGAGCAGCTTGTAAACTCAGCAATTGTTACGGTTTCTCTTAAAGAGAATGCAATAATAGCAGACGAAGTAGTGGTTGTGGGTTATGGATCTATGCGAAAGAAAGATTTAACAGGTTCTATATCAACTGTTACAGGTCAAAGCATAGCGGACAGAAACAACACATCAATCACCTCGTCTCTTCAAGGAGCGGTATCGGGTGTTACTGTTACTCGTAGTAGTAGTTCGCCAGGGGCTACAACCTCAATTTTAGTTCGTGGAGTAACATCTATTTCAGATAGTAGCCCGCTTATTATTGTTGACGGTGTGCCAACCGATAATATCGACCATATCAGCCCTAACGATATTGAGAGCTTAACAGTGCTTAAAGATGCTGCCTCTGCCTCTATTTACGGGTCACGTGCTGCTGCTGGAGTTATTGTTGTTACAACAAAAAGAGCTAAAGGCGAAAGTATCTCTCTTCGCTATGCTTATGAAATTGGCTTTGATGCGCCTACTCAGCAGTTTGATGTTCAAAATTCAACTGAATATATGCAATCGCTTAATGAGTTGCGTTGGAACGACCTAGGCAATAAAGAAGATGGTAAATACCCTGCATACTCAAAAGAGACAATTGATAATTATGATCAATTGATGTTTGACGAGCCAAATAAATATTTCAACACCAACTGGAATGATTTAATCTTAAAGAAGATTGCTCCTCGTCAATCTCATACAGTAAGTATATCTGGAGGGTCTAAATTTGTAAAGTCTAACGCCTCAATAAATTATGATAAGACAGAGGGGTTGTTAGAGAATATGAATTATGATAAGATAACTATTCGTACAAACAACGACTTTACCATCAATAAGTATATAGGTGCTACATTAGATATGAACTATAAGCGAAGCATGAATGATAACCCTAGCTATAATCCGCTAAGTCAGTCGTCTATTGCTGCTCCTGTGTATGGTGCAATGTTTAGTGATGGGCGTGTAGCAGAGGGAAAGAGCGGTAATAACCCTTGGGCTTCGCATAAATATGGGGGAGTAAAAGCATCTGAGTACAATAGACTTGCTGGAAAAGCTGCACTTAATATCACTCCAGTTAAAGGGTTGAAAGTATCGGTTGTTTTGGCTCCATCGTTTTCTTTTAATAAATCGAAAGATTTTGCACTTCAAGTTCCATATTTTGGAGAAGACAACACTACTGTATCGCAAGGTTTTACGCAAGATAGAGCAACTACCAAGCTATCTGAAACAAGAGATGAAGTGATGGATCTTACAACTCAAGTGTTTGCCAACTATGATAAAACGTTCGGGGGAGTTCATAATATCTCTGCAATGGCAGGATATGAAAACTACTACCTGAAGTCAGAAAGCTTAGGTGCATCACGTGATCAATATTTACTACAAAACTACCCTTACCTTAATTTAGGACCTGAGTCTTTTAGAGATAATAGTGGGTCGGCTTTTGAGCAAGCATATCGCTCTGGGTTTGGGCGTGTGTCGTATAACTATGATCACCGATATTTAATGCAGGTGAATTTACGTTATGATGCCTCGTCACGTTTTCATCAAGATTATCGCTGGGGAGCATTTCCGTCGGTGTCGCTTGGTTGGGTTGCCTCTGAAGAGTCTTTTTTGAAAGGTGTAGAGCAAATATCATATTTGAAGTTTAGAGCCTCTTATGGTAGCCTTGGTAATGAGCGAATCGGTAACTATCCATATCAAGCAACTATGGCTTTTGGAAATGAGTTGTTTTATCAAGGTACCGATATTGTATCTGGGCAGACAGCTTATCAGCTAAGGTATGCAATACAAAATATATCTTGGGAGACTACTGAGTCTTATAACATCGCTGTTGATATGAACCTTTTCGATAATCGTTTACGTTTTTCAGGAGAGTATTACACTAAGGTGACAAGCGATATGCTTTTAGCTCTTGAAATTCCTGATTATGTAGGTTTTGAGAATCCAAATCAAAACACAGGAGTAATGACAACTAAAGGTTACGACCTTGACTTGGCGTGGAGTGATATAGTAGGCGACTTCAACTACTCGGTGAGTGTAAACCTATCTAACTTTGAATCGGTAATGGGTGACTTAGGCGGAACTGAATTTTTAGGTGACAAAGTAAAGATGCAAGGTAGCGAGTTTAATGAGTGGTATGGTTATCAAACAGATGGTATGTTTCAATCTGTTGAAGAGGTAGAGGCATCGCCATTATTAGGTAAAAACACAAAACCTGGTGATATCAAGTTTAAAGATATATCTGGTCCTGATGGAGTGCCAGATGGTATTATCTCTCCTGAGTATGACAGAACACTTTTGGGGTCATCACTTCCAAAATATCTTTATGGTGCTAGCATTAATTTAGGCTGGAAAGGTATCGATTTCGGGTTAGTGCTTCAAGGTGTAGGTAAGCGTGATGTATCTAGTGCATCTATGTATGCCTATAACAATTCTAACTGGGGGCGTTTTCCTGTTGAGGTGGTTGGTAATCAATGGAGCCACTATAACACTGCTGAGCAGAATATCAACGCACAGTTTCCTAGGTTAACCGAAAACAATAAAGCTAACAACTACAAAATGAGTGATTTTTGGATGTTTGATGGCAGCTATTGTAGGCTGAAAAATATCACTTTGGGATATACACTACCTAAAAGTTTTACCTCTAAGATGTCTATCAATAACCTACGTGTATATGTAAGTGTAAATGACATACTATCTATTGATAATTACCCTAAAGGTTTTGACCCTGAGGCAGATTGGAGAGGTTACCCTCTTGCTACTACTGTTTTAGGTGGTGTGTCGATATCATTTTAATATTAATAATAAATTATAATCTTATGAATAATAGAATAACATTATTGATTGCTACGATAGTTATGACGCTATCATGTAATAATGAGACAAACCTATATCCTCTATCTGAGGGTTCAGCTGACAAGTGGTTTTCGTCAGAGGTAGAGATAAAAATGGCACTTATGGATCTCTATAAGCCCGAATTTTTTACTCGAACAGATAATTATAGCAGTGATGATCTAAGTTATCGAGAGGTTCTTACACCTATTGTAGGTGCTAGTCTTAATGGTCAATCATCTACTGTTACCACAATGTGGACAAACTCTTATAAAGCAGTTTCAAGAGCTAACAAAGTGTTAGAGTCGCTTGAAAAAGAGTCGGTTGTAAGTAGTGTACCTCCAGTTTCATTAGATGCTTATAAAGCAGAGGCACTATTTATTAGAGCTTATCAATATGGAAGCCTAGTTAACCATTTTGGAGATGTGGTATATACCGAACACACCCTTTCAATAGATGAGGCGCTTGCAGTAAGCAGAACATCTAAAGATATTATCTTAGAGAGTGTATACAGAGATCTTGATATTGCAGCAGAGGGTTTACCAGTAGCATATAGTAAAACTGAAACTAGTAGAGCAACAAAAGGTATGGCTTATGCCTATAAGGCACGTATTGCAATCAGAAACTCAGATTTTGATGTTGCAGCAGAAGCAGCAAAAAAATGTATGGATTTAGATGCTTATACCTTGCATGTTAGCTTCTCAGATCTGTTTCTTCCATCTACAAAAAAATCGGCAGAGGGGGTGCATATAATACCACGCTCTGTTGAGTTTAAGTCTGTTTTATATACAAGTAACATACTTCCTCGTTTACATGGGGGGTGGGGTGCCGAAATTGTATCTTGGGATCTTGCTTCAGCCTTTTTATGCACTGATGGTCTTCCTATTGATGAGTCGCCTAACTACGACCCTGTAAACCCATTTGCAAATAGAGATCCTCGTATGTCGGCAACAATTATTCCAATAGGTAAAGATGTGGTAACAACCTTCTTAGGAATAGATTATGACCCTAATCCATATAGCGAAAAGGTTATGAATCATAATACTGGCAAGATGGTTAAAAACAACGATTGTAAATTTGGATCGGCGTATGCCTCTTATACTGGTATGCTCTCTTGTAAAGGTGTCGATGAAACATATAAGCTGAATGGTTATAAAGCTGAGCCAGATGGTATTTACCTTCGTTATGCAGATGTGCTTTTAATGTATGCAGAGTCAAAAATTGAGCTTAACCAGATAGATCAGTCGGTTTTAGATGCTATTAACATGGTTAGGGCTAGGGCTTACGGTGTGTCAATTGATCAAACTGCTAGTTATCCTGCTGTAACAACAACAGATCAATCAAGCCTCCGCACAGTGATACGATTTGAGCGTCGCATGGAGTTTGCAGGTGAAAATTTACGCTATTATGACTTGATTCGTTGGAAATTAGCCGAAAAAGCACTCAGTTTACCTCGCTATGGGCTTTTAGATATCGACCCTTTAAAGGCACTTATTGATAGGGGGCTTTGGTTTTTCCCTGGTGTTCCTGAGATAGATAAAGATGGCATAGCTGACTTTTCAGCTCTAAGTACAGCAGGCAATACTAAAGTTATAGCCTACAAAAAGTTTGATGTACGTCAATATCTATGGCCGATACCTTCAAAAGAGATATTGGTTAATGAGAACCTCAAACCTAATAACCCTGGCTATTAAAGTCAATTACATTGGAGGTTTTCAAATATTTTTTTGAAAGCCTCCTTTAATATCAATTATTAAAAAAACTGAACAATGAAAAAGAGCCTATTTATTATCTACATCGCCATTTTTTGCTCCTCAATAACGCTAAATGCACAGTCGCTATTTGTAGAGGCTGAGAGTTTCAGCAGTAAAGGCGGATGGGTGCTAGATCAACAATTTATGGACCTTATGGGTTCCCCTTACTTAATGGCACATGGCAAAGGTGTTAAAGTTAGTGATGCTTCAACAACTATTAATTTCACTACTTCGGGGCAATATAATGTATATGTGCGCACCTTCAACTGGACCTCTCCTTGGAGTGAGAAGAGTGGGGCTGGTAAGTTTAAAATTAAAGTAGGAAAAGCAACCCTATCAACAACCCTTGGTGAGAGTGGCAACTGCTGGGAGTGGCAAAATGCTGGATCTGTTAAGGTTGCTAAGGGTAGCACAACTATCTCGTTGGTTGACCTTACAGGCTTTAATGGCAGGTGTGATGCTATCTATTTCACTAAAGAGAACAAAGCTCCAACAAATAATATAGATAAGCTAGCTGTTATTCGTAACAAGGCAGCAGGTGTAAAGATTAAATCTGCTGGTGATTACGATTTTGTCGTTATTGGAGGTGGTGTGGCAGGTATGTCGGCGGCTATGGCAGCCGCACGCGAGGGTTTAACTGTTGCTTTGATCAACGACCGACCTATACTTGGAGGGTGTAATAGCTCAGAGATACGTGTTCATCTTGGAGGTAGAATAAATATTGCTCCTTATTCTAATCTAGGAAATATGATTAAAGAGTTTGGTCATAACCGTGGAGGTAATGCTCAACCAGCCGATTATTATGAAGATGATAAGAAGCAACAGTTTATTGATAGTGAAAAAAACATCACCCTTTTTGAGTCTACCCGTGCAATTTCAGTTACTATGTCGGGTTCAAAGATTAAATCTATAAAAACTAAACATATAGAAAGTGGCGAAGAGCTAATATTTACAGCTCCTCTGTTTTCAGATTGTACTGGTGATGGCACAATTGGATATCTTGCTGATGCAGATTATAGAATGGGTAGAGAGTCACGTTCAGAGCATAATGAGTCGTTAGCTCCTGAGGTAGCCGATAAAATGACTATGGGTGCATCGGTGCAGTGGTACTCTAAAGATACAGATGGTATCACATCATTTCCTGCTTTTGATTATGGCTTAGGATTCAATGAAAAAACCATTGAAAAGGTTACTATGGGTGAATGGACATGGGAGACTGGTATGAACTACGATCAGATAAAAGATTTTGAGAGGATTCGTGATTATGGAATGGCTGTAGTTTACTCTAACTGGTCATTCTTGAAAAACCACTCATCGGTGAAGGCTAAGTATGCTAAAAAAAATCTTGAGTGGGTCGCCTATATTGCAGGAAAAAGAGAGTCTCGTAGGCTGCTAGGTGATCATATTTTAACGCAAAATGATGTTGTTGGGCTTGTTAAATACAAAGATGCTACTGCCTCTACAACATGGTCTATCGATCTTCACTACCCTGATCCTCGCAATAGTGCTAAATTCCCAAATGCAGAGTTTAAATCTATTGCAAAGCACAATAACATCTATACATATCCCGTTCCTTATCGTTGCCTATACTCTCGTAATGTTGACAATTTATTTATGGCAGGGCGAAATATTAGTGTTACCCATGCTGCATTAGGAACAGTTAGAGTTATGCGTACCACTGCTATGCTTGGTGAGGTTGTTGGAATGGCTGCATCTATCTGTCATAATCACAAGTCACTGCCTCGCTCGGTGTACAACGCTCATCTACCAGAGCTTATATCGTTAATGAAGGTTGGTGCAGGCGATTCGAAGCTTCCTGATAATCAACTTTTTAATTTAGGAGGTAGTTTAGGAACTAAGAATGAGTAATTTATATAAGGCTATTCACAAAATTTAGTTTGTGAATAGCCTTATAAATTTGTTATAAGTGGTTTCTTACATAGGGAGATTCGCAAAACGTTAAATATACTTATTTCAACTATTTAGGTATGGTTTTTATTAATAAATTACCCCA
>CAMQVM010000030.1 GCA_947038135.1 uncultured Rikenellaceae bacterium | reverse complement strand
TGTTAAGTTTGCTATATTGCGCCCCTTAAGCACAATACCATCAGCCATAGGAAACACCTTTGTAACCTGGTCTAGGTTGGTGTTGCTTTTTACTGAGAAATTAACTTTTGAGTTGCCAAATATATTTGTTATCTTAGATTTCAATGTTATATCTATTCCTGCATCACTTACAATGTTGAGGTTTGATATGTTAATGCTTGAATTTTGAATCTTTGCCCCATCAACGTGTACCGACATCTTAGTAGATAGGTTCTGCACTCCATACTCCATTGCATCAAACTTTAGCTTACCATTGTCTATTGTTAGCGTCGAAGTGATATCAGGTATAGTGTCTGCTCCATAAGCACCTTTTACCGCACCTACTAAAACCACCTTGCCCGATGCTGTAACTCCCTGCCCAGGCTTTAGTATTGTTGACGGTACATAGCCTATTAGCTCCTTTAAAGATGGTGTTCCTAACCCAAATTTTATATCACATAACAGCAGCTTATTAATAGTGTCTGCCTGAAGTGTGCCTTTTGCGCCTAGTATGATATTGCCAACTTTTGTGCGTGCGCTATCTATCTTTACTAGCTTCTCTTTACGGTTTAATGTAAAGTTGGTAGTTATGGCAAAAGGAAATTTTTGTATAAGCTCTTTACCCTCTAGCTTAATGTTGATATTCTTGGACTTGAAGTCTAAAAATAGGTTCGCATTATCTTCTGTGAATGCTCCATTAAGTGATAAGTTTATATTGTCTGAGCTGAAAACAGTGTTTTTTAATCTGTTATCAAACAATATTGCCCCTTTCTCCATGCTTATGCCCTTTATATCTATTGAGCTAACTACCGATTTAAGGTCAAAAGCAGAGGTGTCTACTGCTGTTGTGTCGAGTACAGTAGGGGTCATGAACATATCGATATTAGACTTTCCATTTTTATCTACTATAAGGTTGATAACAGGAGATATAATCTTTATATCAGATACAACAACTGCCTTTTTTGTTAAATAAGCGATAGGGTCGATCACTATAACCGCCTTTTCGAGCGTAAGTACACTTACAGAGCTTGAGTCTGCTACAATAAGGCTGTCAATCTCTACTGCGAAGTTAGGGAAGGTTGAAAAAAATGTCAGTTCTGCTTTGCTAAGCTTCGTGTTAGGGCTTAGGTAGCTGGTTAATACGTCGTTTACTATTGGCGTAAGCTTTTGAGGTGTGACAATATAGTTGAGGGTTATACCTACGGCAGCAGATACTAATATTACAACTAAAGCAATAATGAAAAATGTTATCTTTAGAAATTTGCGCATATCTTTATTTTTAGAAGTTAAAATTTATGATTTTACTCATGAAGTCTACTATGAGCGAAGGTTTTATGATTATAGGATATATAAAGCCAAATATCGCTCCATATATATGAGCTCGGTGGTTTACGTTTCCTTTGTTTTGCTTGCTAGAGTAGCTTTCATACCATATATATAAAACTCCAAAAACTATTGCAGGTATAGGTACAACCATAAATAGTAGTAGTTTGCTCCATGGTGCAAATAGTATAAATGCAAACACCGTAGCTGTAACCGCCCCTGATGCCCCTATTGAGTTGTAGTTGTAGTCGTTTTTTCTCTGTACTACATCTGGCAAAGATGAAAATATTAAAGCCCCAATATATAGCGCAATATAAGCTATGTTTCCCAGCGGAGTAATATATGCAAGCATAGACTCTATCGAGCTGCCAAAGGACCACAACACAAACATATTTATTAGTAGGTGCTGGTAACTTCCATGTACAAAGCCATGTGTAATAACTCTATACCACTC
This sequence comes from uncultured Rikenellaceae bacterium, assembly GCA_947038135.1. Lineage (GTDB taxonomy): Bacteria > Bacteroidota > Bacteroidia > Bacteroidales > Rikenellaceae > CAMQVM01. The sequence goes on along the minus strand of CAMQVM010000030.1, from coordinate 9,505 downwards.
TTTTTTATGCGATATATTGTAAGGAGATAGTGATAGCTTATAAAATAGAGTTCTGTTTTTAAAGCAGAGTATTGACACTAATACTGTTACTGCTATAATAATGTATGTTATCATAATATATATTTTAAGTAATAAAGTTATGCGTTTAGTGTAATTACTCTGTCTGATAAATTTGCCAGGTGGTTGTCGTGCGTTACAAACACAATAGTATGCCCAAAATCATCTCGCAGCTTCATAAATAGAGCATGAAGCTCATCACGGTTTTTGTTGTCGAGGTTTCCTGATGGCTCATCTGCAAGAATCACCGATGGTGAGTTTATTAACGCTCTAGCTATTGCCACCCTTTGAGCCTCTCCTCCCGATAGCTCGGTAGGTTTGCTCTCTAGCCTATGATCCATGCCAAGCATTGTAAGTAGCTCTATTGCACGTGCTCGGCTCTTATCTCTGCTTTTTGATGCTATCATTGCAGGGATCATCACATTCTCAACAGCTGTAAATTCAGGTAGCAGGTTGTGAAACTGAAACACAAACCCTATTTTACTGCCTCTGAAATCGGCGCTTTTGTTACGGCTAAGTTTGCTTACATCAACACCATCTATCTCTACCGTGCCCTCATCTGGTTGTAGTAGCGTACCTATAATTTGCAGCAGTGTAGTTTTTCCTGCTCCACTGCTACCCATTATTGATACCACCTCACCTTTATGAATCTCTAGGTCGATACCCTTTAGTACCTCTATTGTTCCGAAGCTCTTTTTTATCCCTTTAACCTTTATCATTGTTATAATATTTATTTGTATAGTGCTTAGTTATCACACCTGCTTTTTAGAGCGCCTCTAGCTTTAGTGTGCCTCTAACCATGATGTAGCGTTGCCATGCTCAGCAATGAGTTTTACAGGAAGCTCAATTACCCCCTCCATGCACTCTACAACAATTTTTGTAACCTCTTCAAGCTCGCTTTTATACACCTCAAGCACAAGCTCATCATGCACCTGAAGTATCAGGCGTGACTTAAACCCGCCCTCTTTAATTGCAGCGTGAAGCCTTATCATGGCAATCTTTATAATGTCGGCAGCGCTACCTTGTATAGGGGCGTTAATGGCATTTCTCTCAGCATATCCTCGCACAATTCCGTTAGGTGCATTTATGTCAGCCAAGTATTTTCGTCGTCCAAACATAGTGCTGCTGTACCCAAGTTCACGACCACGGTTTACACTCTCTTCCATATACTCTTTAACCTTAGGGTAGTGTGCAAAATAACCATCAATAAGATCTGAAGCCTCTTTACGTCCTATTAATAGCCTTGTAGATAATCCAAAAACTGATATACCATAAATGATGCCGAAGTTAGCACTTTTAGCCTGTCGACGTTGCGATGATGTAACCTCTGATATTTCCACACCAAATATCTTGGCTGCTGTGGTAGTGTGAATATCTTCACCGCTGTTAAATGCCTCTATCATAGAGCTGTCTTTGCTTAATGCAGCCATGATACGAAGCTCTACTTGGCTGTAATCGGCCGCTAAAATAACCTTGTCATCTCCCTCAGCAACAAAGGCTTTACGTATCCGCTTGCCTCTCTCATCTCTGATAGGTATGTTTTGTAGGTTAGGGTTGTTTGAGCTTAACCTGCCTGTTGATGTTCCTGCTTGGTTGTAGGTGGTATGCACCCTGCCTGTGTTAGGGTTTATTAACAAAGGTATAGCCTCAACATAAGTAGATAGCAGCTTCTTTAGTGAGCGATACTCCAGTATCAAATCGACAACAGCGTGCTTATCTCTTAGTGAGGTAAGGGTCTCTTCGTCGGTTTTATACTGCTTTGTTTTTGTCATTTTTGGCTTGTCGGTTATCTTTAAACGTTCAAAGAGTAGCTCGCCAAGCTGTTTTGGTGAGTTTATATTCACCTCTTCACCTGCTAGTTCATATATTGATAAGGTAGTTTTGTTCAGCTCCTCATTTAGCTCTTTGGCATACTCGCTAAGAGCATCTTTGTCGAGCTTTATTCCAGCATACTCCATATCGGTGAGCACCTTAATAAGTGGCTCTTCTACCTCAAAATATAACTTATCAAGACCCTGCTGTTTTGCCTTGCTCCATAATAGGTAGTATAACTGAAGTGTTATATCAGCATCTTCACAAGCATAGGGAGTAACCTTTTCAAGCTCTACCTTATCCATAGTTATCTGCTTGGCTCCTTTGCCTATAAGGTCTGATATAGGAATAGTTTTGTATGATAGGTATCTTTCAGCCATAAAATCCATGCCGTGGCGCTGATCGCTATCTAGCAGAGAGTCTATTATCATGGTGTCATATAGAGTTCCCTCTACCTCTACGCCATAATTTTTTAGCACTAAAAGGTCATATTTTATGTTCTGCCCAATCTTTGCAATATTGCTATTTTTGAAGAGTGGTTTTAGTATATCTAGTATCTTTTGTGTCTGCTCTTTATCGGTTACTGGTGTAGGTATGTAGTATGCCTTATGTGGCTCTGCTGCAAATGATAATCCTACTATATCAGCTAGCAAAGGATTTAAGTTTGTTGTCTCAGTGTCAAAGCTTATTTCGCTCTGCATAGACAGCATTGCTACTAGCTGCTCAAGCTCGGCGATAGTGGTTATTGCAGTGTATTGGTGCGATATGCTATCTAACGACACCTCTACTTCATCAAATAGCGAAGGAGCTCTGTTTGGTGAAGGTGCACTGGCAAATATCACTACCTCTTCGGCTTGTGGTGCTACCTCTTGTGGTGGCTCTATCTCATCAAAAAGAGATGGTTGTGCTGGTTTAGCAGGTACAGCTTTTTGAGCTGCAGTTGTGGCTTTGCTTTTGTTGTTTGCTCGCTCCCAAAAATCAATTGTAGGCATTAGCGATGCAAAGTTCATCTCAATATATAGCTCTCTTAAAAGCTTATAATCGGGCTCTTTTACCTTCAGCTTGTCGGGGCTGTATTCTACTGGTACATTTAAGTCGATTGTAGCTAGCTCTTTAGCTAGTCGAAGCTGCTCAATATTCGCTAAAATATTCACACCCTGCTTGCCTTTTATATTTGGTGCAGCCTCTATAATTTTCTCTATATCACCATACTCATTTATCAGCTTTATAGCTGTTTTTTCGCCAATTCCTGGCACTCCTGGTATGTTGTCTGCAGCATCTCCCCAAAGTGCTAAAATGTCAATTATAAGCTCTGGGTTGTCTGTTCCGTAGTACTCCTTTATATGTGCCTTGCTGATAATTTCTATGCCTTTGCCGCTCTTTGCAGGTTTATACATATGTATACAGTCGCTCACTAGCTGTCCATAATCTTTGTCAGGTGTCACCATATAGACCTCAAAGTCATTACAAGCCGCTTTCTTTGCTATTGTACCAATTATATCATCGGCTTCATAACCTTTCATCTCTAATATAGGGATGTGCATAGCTTCAAGTATGCGCTTTATATGTGGTGTTGAGAGTATTATATCTTCAGGAGTCTCTGCTCTGTTTGCTTTATATAAAGGGTATAGCTCGTTACGAAACGTGCCTCCCGAAAGGTCAAAAGCTACACCTAAGTGGTTTGGCTGCTCTTTTGACATTAGATCATTTATAAACTTTGTAAATCCGTAAATTGCTGATGTGTTGAGTCCTGCACTATTGCGCATAGGGCGTGATATAAAGGCGTAATAAAATCTAAATATCAGGGCGTAGGCGTCTACTAAAAATAGCTTTTTCATTGTTTTGTAATTGTATTATAGGTTATCTTCTGCAAACCACTGAGCATACGATGTAGCTGTTTCATGCAGTTTTAGAGAGTGTAAAGTTATGTGTGATGGTAGCTCAGCAGATATCATTTCGCTAAATAAAACAATCATGTTTTCGCACGTTGGTTGGTAATCTACTAGCTCTACTTTCTCAAACTGCTTTTTGATATCGCCATATAGCTCACTTTTTTGTTGCGAGTAGCGAAGTATTAGGGCGTGGTCATAACGCTCTACAATCTGCCTATTTACAATCTGTTTTAGCTGTCCAAAGTCTATAACCATGCCGCATTTAGGGTTGTTTGTATCATCTATTGGTGTGCCTTTTACTGTTACAAATAGCTTGTAAGAGTGTCCGTGTATGTGGCGGCAGCTGCCGTCATAGTTTTCGAGTGCGTGCGCCATCTCAAATGAAAATTCCTTAGTTACTCGTATTATTGCCATATCGTGTATCTTTCTTTTAGTAATTGAATGTGCTTCCATTTTAGGAGGCTTTTATTTATTTTGCTACAAATGTACGTATTTTTTTTATGGTTGTCGAATAATACCGAAACTTTTATTCTGTTGCGGCTATTTATCTGCTCAATAATAGAGTAAAAATGGCTCTTTGTTAAAGTTTTATTGTACATCATTATTTTTTTATATATCTTTGCGTTGTTATGACTATAATTCAATTAGAATATTTGATTTCAGTGGCGAAGTATGGTAGCTTCTCTTCTGCTGCAGTACACTGCAATGTTACTCAACCCTCTTTAAGTACACAGATAAAAAATCTTGAAGAGCAGCTTGGTGTGACCCTATTTACACGTAATACAAAATCTATTGAGCTTACAGATATCGGAAGGGGTGTGATCGAGCGCTCTAAAGATGCAATAGCCCAATTTTATGCTATTAACGAGTATGTGAAAGATATGCGAGGAGAGGTTAGTGGTACGTTGCGTATAGCGGCTATACCTACTATTGCTCCCTATCTTCTACATAGGTTTATATCAGATTTTGTAGAGAGGTATCCGCAGGTAAACCTTGTTGTTAAAGAGATGGTTACCACCGATATCACCGCAGCATTAGCTTCAGGAGAGTTAGATGTAGGTATTGCAGCAGCGGGTTTTTTTGATACAGATGCTGTTGTAGAAACCCCTCTTTTCGATGATGAATTTTATCTTTATGCAGCTAAAGATAACGAAATATTAAATCAAGAGCAGATATCTATTATTGAGCTAGATGTAAATAAGCTAGTTTTGTTGGAAGATGGGCACTGCCTTAGAACACAAATACTTGACCTTTGTAATCAAAAGAGTCCTTTGAGTAGCAACCTAAAGTTAGAGGGTGGTTCGCTTGAGACCATAATGAGGGTTGTAGATGTAACAGGTGGCATAACTATACTCCCTAGCATGGCAGTAGACTTCCTTTCGCAAGAGCGTAAAGAGAGCTCTGTTCGTAGGTTTAAAGAGCGCAATAGCACAAAACGAAATATAACATTAGTTACAAGTAAAAATTTTATAAAAAAAGGGTTACTTATCGCCTTGAAAGAGGTAATTTTAAACTCAATTAAATAACAAAATCAAATTATGGAAAAGGTAAAATGTTTAATAATAGGAAGCGGTCCTGCAGGTTTTACAGCAGCAATTTACGCTTCAAGAGCTAATATAGCTCCAGTATTATATGAGGGAATAGAGCCAGGTGGGCAGCTTACAACTACTACCGAAATAGATAACTTTCCAGGTTATCCTCAAGGTGTAACAGGAAGCGATATGATGGCTGATCTAAAAGTTCAGGCAGAGCGTTTTGGTGCCGATGTAAGAAGTGGTATCATCACAGAGGTAGATCTTTCACAACGTCCTTTTAAAGTAACTGTTAATGGTGGCGAGAGTGTTATTGAGGCTGAAAGTATAATTATATCTACTGGTGCAACGGCTCGTTATTTAGGTCTTGAGTCTGAGTCTAAGTTTAGAGGCATGGGTGTATCTGCTTGTGCTACTTGTGATGGGTTCTTCTATCGTAAAAAGATTGTTTCGGTAGTTGGTGGCGGCGACACTGCTTGTGAAGAGGCTACCTACCTTGCATCACTTTGTTCAAAGGTGTATCTTATTGTACGTAAAGACTTTCTACGTGCTTCAAAGGCTATGCAAGAGCGTGTTTTCAATACCGCAAATATCGAGGTGCTGTTTAACCACAATACCTTAGAGGTTTTAGGCGATGATGATGGTGTTACTGGTGCTCTTCTTGTAGATAATGAGGGTGTTAATAAAACAATAGATATAGATGGTTTCTTTTTAGCTATTGGTCATACACCTAACACCTCTCTTTTTAAGGGTGTGTTAGAGTTAGATGCTGAGGGTTATATCATTACTAAACCAGGTCGCTCACTCACCAATATCGAAGGTGTATTTGCAGCAGGCGATGTTAAAGATTCGCACTATCGCCAAGCTATTACAGCAGCAGGCTCGGGTTGTATTGCAGCAATGGATTGTGAACGTTACCTATCAAGCTTATAGAAGTATGAGTTATTTGAAAGGTTGTTTTTTTCTGTTGTCATTATCTGTTTTATGCTCTTGCTCATCTAAAATGTCAAGGTCACGTTCATATAACAGTAGTAGTATCGGAAATAGTGACGGTATTCGTCGTGAGTCAAATTCTAGTATTGAGGCTCTTGAAAGGTCTGATATGGAGGGTGATTGTATTAATGCCGAGAAGAATAAATCGTTTGGTACAAGCGAGCACGTAGTTGTGGATGATGCAATAATAGAGGGTAACTCTAAGTGTGATTATAACATTATCAAGATAGATAAAAAAGATTTTTCAGAGCATGAAAAGTTGTATCCTTCAACCTCTAACTACGACCCATTTGGAGATAAAGATATGTTTAGCATAGACATGAGTAAGCTGAAAGATGAATTTTGCTACCCTGCAGATGGATATCTAATTTCTAAATTTGGTATGCGAAATGGTCGAATGCACAATGGTACTGATATTAAGGCGTATAAAGGTGATAATATATATGCAGCCTTTGATGGGGTAGTGAGGGTTTCACGACTTTTTAGCTCTTATGGTAATATTGTTGTTATACGTCACTATAATGGTTTAGAGAGTGTGTATTCTCATAATAATAAAAATATAGTTAAGTCTGGTCAAGAGGTCAAGGCAGGCGATGTTATTGCTTACGCAGGACGTACGGGGCGTGCTTCGGGCGATCATCTACATTTTGAAATACGTGTAGTAGGAAAGCCAATCAACCCCGAGATTCTTTTAGATACTAAAGAGCGTGCATTAAAGTCATCGATGTTGTATGTATACAAAAAATCGAGCAATATAATAGCATCTAATCATCTACCTGAGGGGGCATCTTTAAATAGTAATGATACCTATGTTGATACTAATAAAAAGACCGAGGACGTTAAAAAAGATAGTAAAACGGCTAGTGCTTCTCTTTTTGGTGGTTTGTATCATACAATAACAAAGGGAGATACGCTATATGCACTAGCTCTGAAAAATAAAACTACAGTGAGTAATATTTGTAATTTAAATAGTATTACAAGCCGCACCACACTCCGTTTGGGACGCAAAATCAAGATTAAATAACGAGCTTGTTTTGTATTACTGTATTACATACGGTTTTAGAATGTTATATAAGGCTTCTAAAGTGCTTATATAGCTTCATCATAATTAAATAAAGTAACACTAATTTACATAAAGTATTTTGGAGCCTCTTACGCTAAAAGATAAAATATCGCTCTTGCCACACCTTCCTGGTATCTACCGCTTCTTAAATAAAGAAGGGGTGGTGATTTATGTAGGTAAGGCACGAAATTTAAAGCAGCGAGTGGCATCATATTTCATCTCTACAGAAACTAGAGGGTTGAAAACTCTCGCTTTAGTGCAAAATATCACTGATGTATTGCATGTAGTGGTTGAGAGTGAGTCAGATGCTTTACTGCTAGAGAATAATTTCATAAAGGAGCATAAACCAAAATATAACATCCTTTTAAAAGATGACAAGAGCTACCCTTGGATAGTAGTAAAGGCAGAACAATATCCACGTATTATGCAGACTCGACAGGTGATAAAAGATGGTTCTCAATATTTTGGACCATACTCCTCGGTTTATATGCAGCAGAGTATCTTAGATGTCGTAAGGCGGTTGTATTCTATTCGTGATTGTCGCCTTAAGTTAACCGAAGAGGCTATTGCTAAAGGACGTTTTAACCACTGTTTAGAGTTTCATATAGGCAACTGCAAAGCTCCATGTACAGGTAATATATCTAAAAAGGAGTATGATGCGTCTATATCGGCAGCTATATCTATACTAAAAGGCGATACTGATGTAGCAATGGAGTATCTAAGGTCTGAGATGGCAATAGAGTCATCAAAACTAAGGTTTGAAAGTGCACAAAAAATAAAAGATAAGATAGTTCTTTTAGAGGGGTATAAAAGTAAATCGATTATAGTTACACCTACTCACAAAAATTTAGATGTGTTTTCATTAATATATAAAGATAAAAGTTACTATTGCAACTACCTTCATGTGGTGAAAGGTGCAGTGGTAAACTCTATGTCTTTAGAGTTTTGTCCTGCAATTGAAGAGAAGTTTGAAGATGTCTTTGCCTATGCTATACAAGAGGTGATGAATATATTAGAGAAGCGACTATCTCGTGAGGTGCTTGTTTCGGCTGAGCCTAATCCTGAGTTTTTCGAAAACAATCACTTTATAGTGCCGCAGCGTGGCGATAATATGCGTTTGATGGAGCTCTCGTTGAAGAATTGCAAAATCTTTATGATAAGCAAGTTAAAGCATATAGAAAACAAAGACCCTGAAAGGCATATAGATCGTGTAATGAATAGAATGAAAGAAGATTTGCAACTTGATAAGCAGCCTCGTCATATCGAATGTTTTGATAATTCTAATATACAAGGTCATTTTCCTGTGTCAGCGTGTGTTGTTTTTATCGATGGTAAGCCTGCAAAACGAATGTATCGTCATTTTGATATACAAAGTGTGGTTGGTATTGACGATTTTGCATCTATGCACGAAACCATCACTCGGCGATATACTCGTGTGATTGCTGAGGGGTCGCCACTTCCCGATTTGATCGTTGTAGATGGTGGAAAAGGGCAGCTTAGTGCCTCTTATGCGGTGCTTAAAAGCTTGGGTATTCACCATAAAGTGCCTATTATAGGGCTTGCAAAGAGGCTTGAAGAGGTGTTTTTTCCGAATAATGGCACCCCCTATCACCTTGATAAAAGCTCTGAGACACTTCGAGTGCTTATGCATATTCGTAATGAAGCGCACCGTTTTGGAATAACATTTCATCGTAACAAACGCTCAAAGGCGGCTATAAACTCCGACCTTGCCAATATTCCTTTTGTAGGAGAGCGTAGTACCGAAAAGTTATTAAAGAGCTTTAGGACAGTAGCAAAAATAAAAGTTGCTTCTGTCGAGGAGCTTAATAAAGTTGTAGATATCAAAAAAGCACAAAGCGTATATAATTATTTTAATAAAAAAAACAGTAATGAAGGTAATATTTAAAAAGATAATATTTGCCACCAATAACAAGCATAAGCTTGAAGAGGTGCAATCTATGTTAGGCAGTAGCTGGGTGCTTGTTACTCCTAAAGAGTGTGGTGTAATGGAAGACATACCTGAAACACAACCAACAATTGAGGGTAACGCTGTGCAGAAAGCCGACTACCTATTTGATAAGACTCAACAGAGTTGTTTTGCCGATGATACAGGCTTAGAAATTGAGGCTTTAGGAGGTGAGCCAGGGGTGCGTTCG
>CAMQVM010000029.1 GCA_947038135.1 uncultured Rikenellaceae bacterium | reverse complement strand
AGATCTACACTAATCTTAACACTCTTTCCCTACACGACGCTCTTCCGATCTTTGAGATTCAAGAAGAGACCTTAGAATCTATAAAAGCAAATGGACCGAGGGTTAGCATACTATCAAAAGAGCGAATCACAACAGAGCTAAACAAAATAATAATGAGCGAAAGCCCTAGCAGAGGGTTTTTACTTTTAGAGCAAACAGGGCTACTAAAGCTTATATTTCCAGAGATGGATGCTCTAAAAGGTGTTGAAAAAAAAAATAGCAAAGGGCATAAAGATAATTTTGTTCACACCCTAAAAGTGCTAGACAACCTGTCAGAAAATAGCGACAAGCTATATTTGCGCTGGGCAGCTATACTACACGACATAGCAAAACCACGCACTAAAAAATGGGATGCACGTGCTGGGTGGACATTTCATGCACACGAGGTACTTGGCTCAAAGATGGTAACTGCAATATTTAAAAACCTACGACTACCTCTTAATGAGAAGATGAAGTATGTGCAAAAGCTTGTGTTTCTACATCTACGACCTATAATACTTTCTGAAGATATTGTTACAGACTCAGCAGTGCGCCGCCTACTATTTGAGGCTGGTGATGACGTTGATGACCTTATGACACTTTGCGAGGCAGACATAACATCAGGAAATAGAACCAAAGTAGAGAAGTATCTCAAAAACTTCGCCCTAGTGCGTCAAAAGCTAATAGTAATAGAGCAAAAAGATAAGATACGTAACTTTCAACCACCTATTGATGGTGATTTGATAATGAAAACGTATGATATAGAGCCAAGTAATGTTATAGGAGAGATAAAAATAATAATAAAAGATGCTATATTAGATGGCAAGATAGAGAATAACTATGAGCAGGCGTATGCCCTTATGGAGGAGCTAGCCGCCGAAAGAGGATTAATAAAAAAGAGATAACAAATGACAATTAGTGAGTTTGAATATCTTTGCACAACTGAAGCAAGGGAACTTATAGAGAAGCATATTTTAGACAACCCGTCACTGCTCGCTTTGAAAGGGGTAAACAGTGCTATTTGCAGCCAGATAAAATACCTACAACGATGTCGAAAGAAACTACCTTTGCACTATCAAAAGCGGTGTATTATACCATCACTAAGCTATGAACAATCTAGCAGCGATGTTACAGCAGCGGCTAAAGCAGAGGGAGGCGACACTTGCATAGACCTAACTTGTGGGCTCGGCGTTGACACTTTTCACTTTTCTAAGGTATTTAAGCGGGTAATAACCATTGAGAGAGATGAGCTACTTTGCCGTGTGGCACGGTATAACTTTACACTGCTTGAAGTTGCTAACATAGAGGTAGTAAATAGCTCAGCGGCAGAATATTTAGAGGCTTTAGACTCCTTAGCCCCTTTAGATATAGATATGATATATGTAGACCCTGCACGTAGAGATGCCACTAAAAAGGTGTTTTTACTAGAGGAGTGTTCACCTGACATGAATACTATTACACACACCGCAATAAAGCTGAGTAAGAGATTTATGGTAAAGTTATCTCCTCTATTTGATGTAGATATGGCATATATCTTTTTTAGCAAATATGGACCTACATCTATAAAAAGCGTATCGGTTAATGATGAGTGCAAGGAGGTGATAGTTATTATTGATGGAAGCAAAAAAGAGGAGTTTATAAGCTCAGTGGTGATAGATGGTGAGTCTGTAAGAGAGTATGATTTTGTTCTACCTATAACTAAATCATCGCCTAACAGCCTACTTGAAGCCTTAGATAAAACTGCACCAGACAACTACAACACACCACAACCAGGTGACTACCTATATATACCAGATGTTACATTTTATAAAAACCGCACAACACACGCCTTAATGCAGCATTACAACTGCAAGAATTACATACAAGATAATCAAAACTCTGTTATATTTTCGCAAGAAGCACTACCCCACTTCGAAGGCGAGAGATACATTATAAAGGAGCTACACCCATACAGAAAAAAGGAGCTTAAAAAACTCTTTAAAAAGAGCTGTTCACGCATAAAGTTATTGAAAAGAGATTTTAAGTTACGGAGTGAGCAGATAAAAAAAGAGCTTGGTGTACGAGATGGCGAAAGCCCAATTTTCATGTTTACTACGATTAATAAACAGTGCTTTGCGATAGCTCTTGACGAGTGTAGTTCTGAAAATAATAATGGCAAGAGTAATAATATCTGAGCAAAATAACAAACCACCATATTATTTTTATGTTATACGACCGTTGATAAACCAATATAAATCCAAACTTAAGAAGACTCTGGATAAATTGATGAAATGCAAAGAATTGAGAGTTGGGGTAAAAAGAGCAGCCTTTATAAGTGCTAATATCGAAAATGATGCAACCGTTCGCAATTTTGCAACAGTCTCACTAGACAACTTTCAAGTATGATAATAAAAAGGGTTCATGAAACAAAATTTCACGAACCCTTTTTATTTACGTTAATTATTCAGATACTTTTATTTTACCTGTTTTAGCCATAGTAAAAAACTGTTACAAAACTAACTGTTGTACAACTAAGAAAACTATATGCTGAAGAAACCTCCTCTGAATTAATAATTACACAAACCTCAGAGAGCTAGGATTTAGACAGCAGCATATATCTTGTTATATTACTTTATTCTAATCCAAAAATAATGCAGTAGTTTGCAATTCGGTAGCTGTCTTATAAAAGTTACTACTCAGTAGTAAGTATTTTAAACTCAGCTAGTGATATTCCCATGTATTGACATATCTTCTTTTTTGGAATATCATCTGCAAGCATCTCTAAAGCCATTCGCTTTTGGTTGCTCTTGAAATTCATGTGAGTATACAACATATCAACCATCTGCTCAAGAGTTTTATCAAGAATCTTAGCTCCTTCGCTTGAATTGTAGTCAATCATACAAAATGTTGAAATCTCTTTATGTAGAGTCAAATAGTATACACCTCCTATAAGTATAGAGAGAGCACCTTGGATATTAATATCTGACGTCTCAAAAACCTGCTTGTAATATGATATAAGACTTTGATTCATGGTGTCACGCATTGAAGCTGTGCGCTTTGTGGTGCTATTGATATCTGTAATTTCCCACAGAAGCAATTTTTGCATAACTACATTATCTGAAAGATCTCTATGCAGCTTCTTTAATGACTGAGATAATAATAATTTGTCACCTAAGGTATTTAAATCCCCTAAATTAATTGTGTTATTAACCCAAAGGTCGTACTTCTTTGCAACCTCGTTATAAATATCAGACACTGTCTGATATCTGCGGTAAAAAACATTAGGGTCTATACCTGCCTCACTAATAAGGTAGGTTACAGGTATATCAGCAAAACCTTTTTTGCTGACTAACACCTCTAATGCATCAACAATATCTTGCTCTAACTGCTCTTTTGTTCTTCGTGCTTTACGCTTTTTAACTTCTGTCATCTCTTATCTATTTTATGTTTCACGGGTATTGAAATATTTATTTAATAGTATATTATTTGTTATTTAAACACCTTAAAAAAAAGATAAACAACTATCCTACATACTATTATAAAACAAATGTAGTTAATTTATTTTGAATATGCAACTATTATTTATATATTTTGTGTTATATTCATCATCTTCATAATACCAGGCTCTTTGGTTAAGTAAACAAACACATCTATTTTAATATAAAAAACGGGTGTTTTAATATTATAATAAATACACATATTGAAAATTATAAATAATTATTACTATATAAATTGATATTGTAAATAAACACACGGCTATTTCAACCATGCAACTACTAAATGACTGTAACAAACACGAGCAAACAAATTATTTTCTCATTTAAATAGCTAAATGAACAAATAAAAACAACTACTACAACAGAGCATAAAAACAATTAAGAAATAAGCTTATACATACCTCAAAGGCATATTATTGGCAATACAACCCAATAAAACAATTTATGAAATATAAAAAATCAATTTCACCAACAAACTATTTTCTTGAACATCTAATAAAATGTAAAATATACTATATTGACAAATTATACATGTAACAATTTAGTGCAAAAATATATTCAACATCACTATATATTTGATTAATCAGGTGGTAATACCCACCAATAGAATCTATATAAGCACAGTAACTTATCCTTTTGTTTGGCTAATCATATTATTTAAAAATTCATTTAAAATAATTGGCTAAGCTATTATTATTTATTGACGATGCATATATTAATTCGCCCTTAGAGTGTTAATTAATCAAGTATTACAAATTGTTTATTGCAATTCAAAATCATCAAAACTAAGCTGAAAGAGAGGCGAGTAGACCAGCATTATCATATTATTACAGTATATATCGGCATATTTTACAGGTGTTTGGTAGCACCTAGACTGCGAGTTGTTAGATAGTGTACTACTTTATTTTGTAGCCTATTGTAATAACAAAGTGTAAACGCAATCAAATTCACCAGATAAATTTACTGCTGAGTTTAAACAACCCAGCCTGACAATATAACACAAAACCCCAGCTTAGAAATAAATACCAAGCTAGGGTTTATAATATATATGTGTGATAAATAGCTAGGCTTACACCAAGCAAACTTTAAATAAATATGCTTTAATAAATAACCAAAATAGCACCATAACCATACTCTTTAAAGGACGCATCTTGATGATATATACTAGGATAGTGACTTTTTAGCTTTTTACTAAGCTCAAACTTAAGCTTTCCTGAGCCCACTCCATGAATAAACACTATCTTACCACGCTGACGAGTAGCAATACGCTTATCAAGCTCCTCAACAAAACATTTAAGTTGAAACTCCAAAATCTCACCCGAGCTCATACCCTGCTCACTCTCTAAGATATTATGCGAATGCAGATCAACAACCTCAATACCATTTTTAGGAGCTGCTGGAATCTTCTCTTTCTTCACATCTTTCAAAAAGTCTTCTTGCTTAAACTCTATATTTTCAATCTTTTCGACTGCTGCCTTCTGCTCTCTCTCTCTTTTAGCCTCTAGGTCATACTCTGCCTGCTTAGCTGCCGACTCCTCCTGACTATCAAATATTGAAGTGTCATTTTTTGGAGTATCCATAAAATCACTACTCACCCTATTAACACTTGCCATACTGCGTGTATAAGCCTCACGCATAGATGCTATATCAATAGGCTCGTCATCTTCATACTCATCAACAAGCGACACCTTACCGAATCGTGCATACGCCTTCTGCTTCTTCTCTACCTTTGGCAAAATAGGGTCGCCTTTTAAGCGCCTTCCTGGCTTTGCATCAGACACACCAATACGGCTAATTGCTCGTAGCTCCTCCTCTTTATCTACCACTACTAGATCAGAAATAAGCATTGGTATTTCAAAACCATCTGCTCTATCAACGGTTACAATTGAACCCTCGATTTTTAGTACACGACCTTCGCCTACATCATTTAGAAACTTAACTCTATCGCCAATTTTTATCATTTTTATCATTTTTTTTTAATCTAAAGTACAAATATAACAATTGTTTTAATAATTTTGTAAAATAATTTACATAAATTTACAGTTTGATAGATATGATTAATATAGATTTACCACTCAATAGCTTTACATATACCCTCCCTGAGGAGCGTATAGCCAAGTCTCCACTAGAAAACAGAGATGATTCAAAGCTTCTACTTTTTGATGGCGACAATATTTCACAAACAACATTTTCGTCACTTGTGGAGCATTTAGAGCCTTCATCGCTGTTAGTTTGTAATAATACTAAGGTAATTCGTGCCCGCATAATATTTTTTAAACCAACAGGTGCAAGAATTGAGATATTTTGTTTAGAACCGAGCGCACCCGCCGATTATGAGAGAGCTTTTGCAGCTAATGAGAGCTGCGAGTGGCTCTGCCTTATTGGCGGACGCAAAAGATGGAAATCGGACAATTTAGAGATTAAATTTATTCATAACGACACCGAGGTTACACTTAGCGCTGAGCTCAAAGAGAATATGGATAGAGAGTCGATTGTTAGATTTTTTTGGGATAATAACAACATCTCTTTTGGTGAGATACTACAAACCCTAGGCACTATTCCTATACCACCATACCTTGCACGTGAAAGCACCGAGCGTGACAACACCTGCTACCAAACAGTATACTCGAAAATCGAAGGATCAGTAGCTGCACCTACCGCAGGGTTACACTTTACCCCAAAGGTGATAGATAGCCTTAAAAGTAAAAATATAGAGAGGTGCGAATTAACACTTCATGTTGGAGCTGGAACTTTTTTAGCAGTTAAGAGCGAAAGCGCCAAAGACCATACCATGCATATCGAGCATTTTGAGATAGATATAGATACACTTAAAAAGATTGCTACCCATGCACCTAAGGTTATTGCCGTAGGAACTACCTCGGTGCGCACTATGGAGTCGTTGTCGGTTCTAGGATATAGAACAATAAAAAGTGGCAATATAGACGAAACAAGAGCCGTAGGACAGTGGGAGGCATACGATATACCTAAAGAGGTTGAGGGAAGAGAGCTTCTGCAAAGCCTTATCGCTGCTATGGAGAGGCGTGGGTTGACAAAGCTAAGCTCCTCAACGGGTATTATGATAGTGCCGACCTACAACTTTAAGGTTGTAGGGCAGTTGATTACGAACTTCCACCAGCCACAAAGCACACTACTACTACTGATTAATGCTGTTGTAGGAGAGCGCTGGCGTGAGATATATAAATATGCCCTTGACAACGAGTTTAGATTTTTAAGCTATGGCGACAGCTCTCTACTAAATGTTAATCGTGCTATTAAACATACTCTATAATAGGTGCACATCAGCGACTATTATAGGTTACCGATAAAGTGTAGCTGTTACATTTTAAACAATAATAAAATAAAAACACAATGCAAAACAATATATTATTTAACAGACAAAACAACTATGGATTTATACCCACAACAGCTAAGGAGGTAAAGAGCCTTGGCTGGGACTATATAGATGTTATACTATTTACAGGTGATGCCTATGTTGACCACCCCTCTTTTGGTGTTGCTGTAATTGCACGTCACCTTGAAGCGGCAGGTTATAGGGTTGCAGTAGTAGCTCAACCATCATGGCATGGCGACTTAAGAGATTTTAAGAAGCTAGGAGAGCCACGCCTATTTTTTGGCGTTACAGCAGGCAATATGGACTCTATGGTAAACCACTACACCGCTGCACGACGTTTAAGGAGCGACGATGCCTACACACCCGACTCACGAGCAGGAATGCGCCCCGACTACGCTACTACCTGCTATTGCAATATCCTTAAAGAGCTATATCCATCTACACCAATTATAATCGGTGGTATAGAGGCATCACTTAGAAGGGTTACGCACTACGACTACTGGGACGATGGATTGCGCCCCTCGATACTTGTTGACAGCAAAGCCGATATATTAGTATATGGCATGGGCGACAGAGTGATATGCGACATAGCAAGAAGCATAGAGGGCGGATTTGACATATCTAAAATCAGAGAGATAGACCAAATAGCCTTTATAGCAGATAAGAGCTATATAGATACTACATCGAGCAAAGAGAGTATAATGCTCGGCTCTTATGAAGATGCACTAAAATCTAGAAAGGTTTTTGGAGATAATTTTGCTATCATAGAAACTGAATCGAATAAGGTAGAGGCAAAGCGCATAATAGAACCCGTTGATGGCAAGTATGTAGTAATAAACCCTCCTCACAGTATGCTTACAAGTGATGAGCTAGATGCTACCTACAATCTACCTTTTAGACGTATACCACACTCACGATACTTTGGCAAAGGGGCGATATCTGCTTTTGAGATGATTAAGTTTTCGGTTAATATTCACCGTGGATGTTTTGGTGGTTGCAGCTTTTGTACGATATCAGCACACCAAGGCAAGCATATCAGCTCACGAAGCGAAACATCAATACTAAATGAGCTACAACAAATTACAAGGCAGCCTGACTTTAAAGGTCAGATATCAGATCTTGGTGGTCCATCGGCTAATATGTGGGGCATGAAGGGCAAAAACTTAGATGCTTGTAAAAAATGTTCACGTGCCTCGTGTATATTTCCTGCCACTTGCAAAAACCTAGATAACTCACACGCACCACTTTTAAAGCTATATGACAAAGCGAGGGCAGTTGATGGAATAAAGAATATATACATTGGCAGTGGAATTCGTTACGATATGTTTGATAATATCCACGGTAAAGAGTACCTTTGCAAAGTTGTGACAAACCACACCAGCGGAAGGCTTAAAGTAGCACCTGAACACACTTCAGATAAAGTGCTTGATTTGATGCGTAAACCATCGTTTGATAAATTTGAGAAACTAAACCACGATTTTAATGATATTTGCAGAGATAATGGACTGAGATATCAACTTATACCATATTTTATATCAAGCCACCCAGGGTGCGACCGTAATGATATGCTAGAGCTACAAAAGAGAATGAAAGGACTGCATTTTGACCTTCGCCAAGTGCAAGACTTTACCCCCACACCTATGACACTATCATCGGTTATATTTTATACAGGTGTAGATCCTTATAGTGGTGATAAAATATTTGTAGAGCGCAACATTGAGAATAAAAAGGCTCAAAAAGGGCTATTTTTTAACAATAGAGATAGCGCAAGAGAGCATACCAAAAGAAGATAACTTTATAATTAGTTTACAGTTAATTGATAACAAGTTTTGAATTAGTTTACAATTAGCACTGAATTTACAAGCTTCCACAAGTTAGGCGGCTTTACAAAAATATATATAATGGCAAAGAAAACCGAACCAACAGTAAACGATATAGTAGATTTAATTAGCTCAAGTGGTGGGTATGCTCCTCCCCAAGCCACCAACCTAGAAGAGGCGGTGCTAGGTGCTATTATGATCGAGCAAGATGCGATATTTGCAGTACAAGAAATTTTAAGACCCGAGTCTTTTTACAGCAAGGCTCACGGTATAATATTTCAGGTATGTCTTGACCTTTCAGCTCTACATCAACCAGTCGATTTATACACTGTTGGTGAAATGCTTAGCCGAAAGAAAGAGCTTGATAATATTGGTGGAGCTACCTATTTAGCATCACTTACACAGAGGGTAGGTTCGGCTGCTCACCTTGAGTTTCATGCTAAAATTGTAGCACAAAAATTTATTCAACGTGAGCTAATTAGCGCCTCGACAGATATTCAAAAAAACTCTTTTGATGATAGCATAGATGTTACAGACCTTATAGATTACGCTGAGGGTAAGATTTTTCAGGTATCTGAGGGTAATGTAAAGCGTGATGTAGAGAAAGCCTATGATATTGTGGCACGTGCTATGCACTTAATTGAAGAGGCTGCAAAAAAGCCTGACGGACTGAGTGGTGTACCAACAGGATTTCATGACCTTGACAAGCTAACTTTAGGGTGGCAACCATCAGACCTTGTAATTATAGCTGCTCGCCCTGCGATGGGTAAAACAGCCTTTGTACTTTCGATGGCACGCAACAGCGCTATTGAGTATGACCGTGCTGTAGCATTTTTCTCGCTCGAGATGAGCTCAGTACAGCTTATTATGCGTTTAATGGTATCTGAATCAGGACTTGACTCACGCACACTTAAAAATGGACGACTTACTACTGAAGAGTGGGCAGCACTAGAGAAATCTAATATCCCGCTACAAAAAGCCCCCCTTTTTATTGATGACACCCCAGGATTATCAATCTTTGAGTTTCGCTCAAAGGCACGTAGGCTAAAAGCTCAGCATGATGTGCAGCTAATTATAATCGACTACTTACAGCTTATGACAGGAACAGCTGAGACACGTGGTAACCGTGAGCAGGAGGTAGCAACAATATCACGCTCATTGAAGGGTATAGCCAAAGAGCTAAGCATACCTATCATTGCCCTTTCACAGCTTAACCGCTCGGTAGAGACACGTGGAGGTAATAAACGCCCACAGCTATCAGACCTTCGTGAGTCGGGAGCTATTGAGCAAGATGCCGATATTGTATCGTTTATTCACCGCCCCGACTACTATGGCATGACTCATGATGAGGAGGGTAATGAGAGAGAACCTGGAACAGCCGAGATAATTATAGCTAAGCACCGTAGTGGACCTACAGATGTGGTGAAACTGAAATTCAGAAAAGAGCAAGCACGATTTGTCAACTTCGATGATCTATCATCTTACGACTACACTGGTGGTAATGTTAAGAAATATGATGACTATGAAAGTGACTCTTTTAGTGGATCTACCCGTGATGCTTCTACTCAATCTGCCGACTCGGGATACGGTGGCTCATTTGAAGATGGAGGTAATGCTCCTTTTTAAAAGGGTGTTTAAGTGGTTGCTTAAAAAAGTGCTTAAAAGTGAGCTTTACAACAATTATAACACACAACAATAAATAATTATATGGAACGAGAGATATTGATTGAGCTAGAAAATGTAACGATACAGGCATCTAGCGGCAACAAACGTTACTACAAAAATAATATAATTCTCTCAAATGTAAATTTAGAGATTTATGAGGGTGAGATGGTCTACCTTGTGGGAAAGGTAGGAAGTGGCAAAAGTACCCTACTAAAGAGCCTATATGCAGAGTACCCTATAAGTGATGGATGGGGGCAAGTGGGAGAGTTCGAGCTCACCTCTCTACGTAACAAAGATATACCAATGTTACGACGCTCATTAGGGCTTGTGTTTCAAGATTTTCAACTTCTACCTGATCGCTCTGTATACGAAAACATGAAATTTTTTCTTAAAGCAATAGGTTGGAAAAATATTGGTGCTATAAACAAACGTATAGACGACACTTTATCAATGATATCGCTTCGATCAAAGGCTCATAGTCTACCCTATCAACTATCTGGTGGAGAGCAACAACGTATTGCTATTGGTCGTGCATTTCTTAATCGACCAGACATAATACTTGCTGATGAGCCTACTGCAAACCTCGACCCACGCTGCTCGAACGATATAATGAAGCTATTTGCTGAGATATCGTCAATGGGCTGTGCTGTAGTTATTGCTACGCATAACATTCAACTATTAGAGCAGTTTCCTGGTCGTGTTTTACTGTGTGACAACTCTACAATTACCGATATTTCTATTGAAGATAGCGAGTAAAACCTCTTAGCACTGTTTCATTAAATTATAATTGAATGTTCTACCTTATATTTTCACTATTTATACTGATAATAACTCTATTTACCTCTGTACAAATATACCTGTCTCTGAAAGGGGTAAAACGAATATATAGAATAATTGCAGTATCACTTAATATACTTAGTGCAGTGGTACTTCTAGTAAGATTTGTAGGCGATAAATTTATTCCTCAAAACCTATTA
The DNA here is from genome assembly GCA_947038135.1 of uncultured Rikenellaceae bacterium. Taxonomy (GTDB): domain Bacteria; phylum Bacteroidota; class Bacteroidia; order Bacteroidales; family Rikenellaceae; genus CAMQVM01. The sequence continues at coordinate 560 of CAMQVM010000029.1, read as the reverse complement.
TCTTACTTTAGTGATATAGGTTACGGATGGTTTTTTATTACTTGTTATACAATTATCTTTTTTATTTTGTATAATGCAGTGATGCTTACCGATAAAATATTTAACTTTTTGCCACCACAACATAAGCTTCAAACTGCTAAAGTACGATTTATAGGGTTTGTTTCATTGTGTGGATTACTGGTTACTCTTTTGATTATTGGGCACTATAATTTCACTAATATAGATATTGTATACCTACAAAAGAGCACTACAAAAGAGCTGAGTGGCGATTTCAGGGCTGTATTTATAAGCGATGTACACCTAGGAGATCATATAGATGGCGATGACATGAATAATTATATTGATAAGATAAATGCCCTCAACCCCAATGTAGTAATAATAGGTGGCGACCTATTCGACAACCGAATAAAACCACTACGAGAGCAGAAGATAGAGCAGATATTATCTCGTTTTAAGACCAAACAAGGCGTCTATTTTATCCTCGGAAACCATGAACATTATGGACAAAACATCAACCTTATAAACAAAATAGCCGCTGATGCAAATATTACGATATTAAA